>CAYTVP010000048.1:0-16950 GCA_964441675.1 uncultured Solibacteraceae bacterium
GGGAGCTTTGCCGGTAATGAACCGGCGTGCAGTGGAGTTGGGTGTACAAGCCGCGGAGCCGGTAAGTTCGGCTACTCGTCATCCTCACCTTGCGTGATACCAGGGTAAAAATAGCTTCTCCGTGGAGCAGGCGCCGGTCGACCCTGCAGACCCGAATAGAGAATATCATTCATCTCGTGGTCGTCAATCAGGTCGGCCTCACGGAAATCGAGTTTGGCGGATCGCGCCGCCAGCGCCGTCGCTGGAGGGTTTCTTTCGAGTCGCGACTGCAGCGGTTCCACCGCCGTGTAGGTAGCGAAATCCGGCTTCGATGTAAATGCGGTATGCATGGGCCGCGCCGCCGCGTCGAAGTGTGTCATCGGCTTTAGGCCCAAAATCAACTCCATCGTTCGAAGCACCGATACCGTGTTGTACATGTTGCTGTCGACATGATGGCGCTTGGCGTATGGAGAGATGACCAGGGCGATCGAGCGGTGAGCATCTACGTGATCGGGTCCGGCCTGCGCGTCATCCTCGAGTACGAAGATTGCGGTCTCCTTCCAGAACCGGCTCTTGGAGACGACCTCGACCAGTTTCGCCATCGCGAGATCGTTGTCGGCGAACATCGCCCGCGGGCTGAACGCGCCCGCCCGCATCCCAGCCGTGTGGTCATTGCCGAGACGCATCACAATCAGTCGCGGTAGCTCGCCCTTCTTTTCGAACTCAGCAAAGTCCGCAAGGAAGAACTGCATGCGATCCATGTCGGAGTAACTGACATCGAAGCCGCGAAACAGCGGATTCGTTACACTCATCAACTGCTTACTCTCCGCGTCGAGAATCTGGCGTTCTCCGGTTTTCGCCTCTGCGGCTTGCTTCGTCAGCCATCCATAGTTTCGAACTGTGATTCCTGCTTCGAAGGCCCGTGTCCAAAGATATCCGCCGTGAGGCCGTGCAGCTTCTTCTGTGAAGTTGTGAGGCGACCGTCCCCAGTAGAGGCTCACACGCGCGCCTCGACCACCATACATATTGGGGTAAATCTTGTTGGTAACATCCGGCGCGATCGCTCCCGCCGACCAGTTATGTCCATCGGCGCTCACGTCTCCATTCACATAGAAGTTGTCGAACAGGCCGAACTCGCGTGCAAGCTTCCGGTGGTTCACGGAACTTTTCTCATCGAAAAGAAGCAGGGAAGGATCGCCGTTGCCCTTTTCCATATCGCCGAAGACCTGATCGTACGTACGGTTCTCCTTCACGATGTAGATGACATGCTTGATCGGCGAGCTTTGCCCAAGTCGCGATGGGATTGGATTGCCGGGAGGCACTGCTGCGTTGTCGAGCAACTGGTCGCGATACGGTGAGTTGCGATACACCGTCTGCGTGTATTCGTTCAGCTTCTCGGTGTCCGGTTTGGCTATAAGCGACATTCCTCCGACGTGAATGCGGCCTATGTGTTGGATCTCCCGGATTTGCTGTGGCGTCATCTTGCGACGATCCATCGTGTCCGTGGGGCCTTTCGGATTCGGCAGCGATTCCACTCCCTTGCCGTTCAACACCAGCAGGCTCTTGTCAGGCAATACTGTCACCGCCGTGGGATACCAGCCCACAGGGAGGAATCCGTCGATTAGCGACATCTCACCGGAAACGTCGGCCACCGCCACCACGTTCGCATCCGAACACGCGATGTACAGACGCTTCGTTTCGCCGTCGTACGCCAGGCCGCTCGGTGTCATTCCCAAGGGTTGGCGAGGCGAGAGAGATACGTTGAGCCGCTCCTCCACCTTCAACTCGCCACTCTCTGCCGCATCGATGACATACACGTCATTGGTATGCGCCGCAGCGACGAACAGACGCTCCTCTTTCGGACCCGGCTCCCATAACATATCTGTGGGATGCGCGCCAACAGGTAGCCGCTGAAGGATTGTGCCATCGTCCGTTTTTTGCCGGATGACTTCGGCATCAATCCAACTTGAGACCAGGAGTTCGTTACGCGAAGGATGCAGCAGAAGCCTGTAGGGCATTCGAGCAGTCGGTGTCCGCGCTACCACTTTGCCCGTCGCGAGTTCGAGTGTAAACACCACGTTCTGGGTGATGTCGGCGGCATACAAGTGCGCCCCATCCCGCGCCAGAGCCACGTCGCCAATAAACGTGCCTGTTTCCTTCGAAGGATTCGCTTCCACCACGTGCGAGTGGACGAAATGCAGCGTCGTTCCATCGAGACGAATTTGATGCACCGCGCCGGTCGAGCCTCCGCCAACATAGACATTGCCTTCGTGCAGCACAATGCCGTGGAACGAATCCTTTAACTCAACCGAAGAGAGCTTCTGTCCTGAGGGAAGGGAATGCAGGCTGACTACCGGCGTATTGAAGCCCGACTGCAGAATCAGCACTGATTTCTTATCCGGTGTCAGGACGGAGGCCAGAGGAAGTGTCTGCAGCGGGACCTGGCGTCCTGCCGGCCGAAGCGTCCACCCGGAAGGGAGTAAAAAGCCCCCGTCTTCTACTGGGCCCACCTTTGTGTCCGGGCGTTGGCTCGGAGGTTGCCTCTGGGAGATTAAAGCTACACCGCCGCAAAGAGCCGCGAAGATTGAAACAGCATGCCAGATCCTCATGCAACCTCCTTAGGAGTAATTCCCCAGATCGACGTTTCTCGACACCTCAAGATTGTAATTGTAGGCGCCCATATCTCTCTTCCGTCCATAGGCGACAATCGGTACCTTGGCTTCATACCATGAACCCATGGGAACGAATCTTGATCGATTCCTGCGCGCGTGCCAGTTCGCCGAAAGCGTAGTCCTTCTTCGCAAGTAGAAAAAGGTCTCCAATGCGACGCACAATCCTTCGTTAAGAATGCTCCAACAAAAGGATATTGTATGTTCGTTTCGTTATCCAGCAAGAAGGCCCTTTTAGTACTCACGTGCGCGGCGGCTTTTGCGTAGCCCGCCCGCCTCCCTTACAGTCTCCGGTTGCAACAGAAGCACATCGAATGGATTCTCGCCGGCTGGATCGGCGAGCTCAAGGTGCTGATCTATTGCGGCATTGAAGTGACGGAGTTCGCGCAGGATGACACCGGCGTCGATGTCGAACTGGCTGACGGCCAATCGCTGCGGGCGGGATATCTCGCCGGGTGCGATGACGGACACAGTCTCGTCCGTCGCCGACATCCCCTACCCCCTCCCACTGACTCACATCCGTCGTGATGTTGATCACCAGCCGGTCGGCAGGAGTCCGGCGTCCAATTAATAGAATCTTCGCTGCATAGCTCATTCAACACAAGAAGCCGTAATCCTATGAAAACGACGATGCTGTTTAAATTGGTTCGTTTTTCTTTTTAGGATTTACGAAATCCGATGATGGTCAACGCGCCCGCCACTGCGACACAGCAAGACAAAACGGTCATGCCGGTCCGGAAATCATTGGTGGCCTGTCGAAGGTATCCCATTAGATAAGGGCCACAAAATCCCCCCAGCGCTCCCGCTGAAGTAATGATGGCGATCCGCGTGGACCCTGACGTCTCGGGATTCGAGGTGGCCAGCGCCCAATACCCGGGTGTACCCGACGTGAGTCCCAAGGCCGCAAGGCAAAGAGCGGCCGTGGCCAGCCAAAGGCTTTCCCCAAGCAACACACTTAAGCCGAGCCCCAGCCCGAACGTAATCATCGGAAGTCCAGTGTGCCAGCGGCGCTCTCGCGATCGATCCGAGGAGAGGCTCACCCACGCGGCGGCAATCAAAGCTCCGACGAATGGCGCCGCCGACAGCGCTACCACGGTTACCGACGAATACCCGGAGAGCTTCTTGATCATCATGGGCAGCCATAGGTTGAAGCCGTAGACGCCGATATTGTCCAGAAACCAAATGAGGACTAATAAGAGAAAGGGTAAGTTGAATAGCCGGGAAGCCGTTTTCGCATTCTCGGCCGCTGTCCTGTTCTCGGCAGCAAGTTGGTCTTCGAGCCACGAGCGCTCGCGTGGAGTCAGCCATTCCGCTTCGCGAGGACGGTCCTTGAGATACATCATCGTCACCACGCCGGCCACCACCGACGGGAAACCTTCCACGACGAACAGCCAGCGCCAGCCGGGAATCTCCCACCAGGCTTGATTCAGCAACCAGCTCGATAACGGTGCTCCGATCAGGTTGGCAGCAGGGAGTCCGACGGCAAGGGCACCTACCGCGCGCGCGCGATCCGCTTTCGGAAACCAGCGGCTCAGGTAAATGATGATTCCCGGAAAAAATCCCGCTTCGGCAACTCCCAGCAACACGCGGTAGGCGTAGAATTCCTGCACGCTGCGAATCGTGCCCATCAGCGTGGCGGCCAAGCCCCAAACAATGAGCATCATTCCCAACCAAAACCGGGCACTCCGTCGCTCTACCAGGCGGGCGGCGGGAATCTCGAACAGCAAGTAACCCCAAAAGAAGATGCCGGCGCCGAGACCGTAGACCGCCGGACTGAATCCCATATCGCGATTCATATCCAGCGCGGCAAAGCTGAGATTCACGCGATCCAGGAAGGAAAGGATAAAGAGCGCAGTAACGAAAGGGAGGATATGCCGCGTCAGTTTCGCTCTGACGTCAGCAGCTATGTTTTCGGACTGGTCCGCTACGGTATCGATCGCTGCATTGTTTCGAACCACGGACCGTTCCAGCAATAGCGGAAATGAACTAGCGGCCCACGGACTACTCGAAATCGATTATTGCTCGGATCTGAGGCGCCACTATACAATCCTTCCTCGCTAGCAGGACTAACTGAATGAAGAAACCGATCGAAGTGTGCCTCCTTTTCCTAGTGCTATTCCAGATCCCGCTTTGGGGGCAGGATCCGACGGGAGCGGTGGAGGGCCGTGTGTCGGATCGCGAAGGCGGGGCGATCCCGAATGCGTCCGCCACTATTCGCAACCTGCAGACGGGTTACTCCCGGTCTCAATCGACGGAGGCCGACGGATACTTCCGATTCTCGCTGCTTCCCGTGGGCATCTACAGCCTGACGGTCAAGACTCCGCAATTTGCAACATTCACTCAGGAGCCGATAGAGATACTGATTGGCCGCTCGGCGCGCCTGGAGGTAAAGCTGGAGCTTGCGAGCGTCACACAGTCCATCTCGATCGCCGGAGACGCGACTCCGGTAGACACGGCCACGAACGTATTGGGCAAGACCGTAAGCGGCCGGGAAGTTGTCGACCTGCCGCTGAATGGCCGGAATTTCACACAACTGGGCCTGTTGCAAACAGGAGTTGCGCCGATGACCTCCGGCGTCATGACCCAAGGAGGATCGATGCGATCGGGACAGGCATATGCGGTAAACGGGCAGCGGCCGGAATCAAACAACTTTCTCCTCGATGGCGCGCAGAATGTAAACCGGATCGACTCAGGCTTTGCCTTGAAGGTGCCAGTAGATGCCATTGCCGAGTTCCGGATTTTAACTCACACCGCTCCACCGGAATATGGCGGCTTTACCGGATCCACAACCAGCGTCGTCACCAAAGGTGGATCCAATCAGGTTCATGGAGCGCTCTACGAGTTCATTCGGAACGATATCTTCGACGCTCGAAACTTCTTCTCGACGCGAGTAGAGCCTCTCAAGCAGAATCAATTCGGGGCGACGCTGGGAGGGCCGATCCTGAAGGAAAAGCTCTTCTTCTTCGGTTACTACGAGGGGTATCGCAATCGCCAGGGTGTCACGCAGTCCGCCTTGGTGCCGACTCCACAGCAGCGGCAGGGCGATTTTTCCGGCTTACCGTCGCCACTGCGGGATTTTACACAGGGTGGTGCGATCATTCCGGGCGGCATCATTCCGCCGGACAGATTCAATCCCGTCGCCGTGAACATCATGAATCTGTATTACCCGCTCGGAAACACATCGCCTTCCGTTTACACGGCAACCGAAGTCGGGAATAACGATCTTAACCAGGCGGGAGGCCGGGTGGATCTGAACCATTCCGAGAACGACCAGTTTTTCGTCCGGTACGCCTACTCCACGGGCTATAACATCAATCCGTTTTCGGTACGAGGCTCGGCGGTTCCCGGGTTTCCGGTGCGCGACGACACTTCGGGCCACTCGGCCGTCATTGCGAACACGCACATTTTTTCGCCCACCCTCAGCAATTCCGCCCGGGTCAGTTTCCTGCGCTATTTGTTCAACTTCGACCAGCGCATCAACCAGAGGACTCCCGCGGAACTTGGCCTGCAATATGAATCCACTGCCGCTCTCGGTGCCGGTACTCCTTTCTTTAACATCAGCGGATACTCACCCATCGGCGGTGCGATTACGGGTCCGCGCGATACTGTCCAAAACACCTATGAGGTGGAAGACAGCGTTTCCTGGTTTCGAGGCCGCCATTCCCTGAAGTTTGGAGCCAACTTTCGCCGGATTCAGATGAACGTGATTTACGTAATCGCGCCAAACGCCTTCTACGTCTATGCGGGAACCTATCCTACCAGCGACGCGTTCGCGAACTTTCTGCTGGGGCGGCCCGTAACGTTCTACCAGGGGACAGGGGATTTCAACCGCGGATTAAGAAATTGGGGGACGGCGGCATTTGCACAAGACGAATGGCGCGTGACCAACCGTCTGACGATCAACTACGGGCTGCGGTGGGAAATCATCAATCCGAATACGGATATTCGCAATCGCCTCAGCACGTTTGTCCCCGGTCAGCAATCTCAGATTTTTCCCGACGCGCCGCGAGGCATTTTAGTTGCGGGAGATCCGGGCGTTCCCAACGGGATCGCTTCTCCGGAGTACAAGGCTTTGATGCCGCGATTCGGACTGGCGTGGGATCCGACCGGGAATGGCGACTGGTCGATTCGCGCCTCCTACGGAATTTTTTATGATCCGTTTTCAAACGGGGCCAACATCGGTACGCAAGCTCCGGTTAGCTCGGTTCCCTGGGGCCAGTTCTTCCAGATCACCGGCACGAATGTGCCGTTCGTCAACCCTTATCAGGGCAATCCCCTGCCGGCCAAGAACACTTTTCTCCGGCCGACAACGGCGGTCGTGCTCGATAACGCCGCCCGCCCGCCATATGCGCAGGACTGGAACTTCTCGGTACAGCGCGCGATTCACAAAGACTATCTGCTGGAAGTCCGGTACGTCGGTACGAAGGGCACACATCTCCCCCGGAACGTCGACGCCAACCCCGCGGTCTTCGGTCCCGGCGCAACCTCATCGAACGCCGACCGTCGGCGGCTCTACGCCGACTGCCCGCCGACTTCCGATCCTTGCCGGCTTTCGACGGTAGCTGCTCTGAAGTACATTACAAACTCCAGTTACCAGTCCGGGCAGATCAGCCTGTCCCACCGGTATGCCGCAGGCTTCAGCTTCAATGTTTCTTATTGGCTGTCTAAGTCGATCGATTACCTGTCTACGATGACGCTGGCGGGCGCGTCCTCTCAAACATTGGCCGGGGAGAACGATCTGGCACAGAATCCCTTCAACCTGAATGCGGAGCGGGGTGTTTCCCTATTCGATGCGACTCACCGGTTTGTCGCCAGCGGTTCCTGGGAACTCCCCTTTGCAAGAAATTCTCGCGGGATTTCTCGTTTTCTTCTCCATGGATGGCAGCTCAACACCATCGCGGTGCTGAACTCCGGGACGCCATTTACGGTCTACGACAGCGCCAACGTATCGCTGCAGCCGTCGAATCCTCCCATTACGGGCTACTTCGCCAGCCGGCCGGATGCAGTCAGCAACCCGAATGAAGGGCCGCGAACTCTGGATCAATGGGTGTCGCGGTCGTCATTTCGAAGACTCGATCCGGTGGCGGAAGCAGGAAAATTCGGCAATGCCGGCCGGAACATTGCGCGAGCGCCCGGCTTTGCCAATTTCGACGTGTCGATCCTCAAGAGCTTCCAGTTGACCGAGAAGGTTCGTCTTCAATTTCGCGCTGAGAGCTTCAATGTTGCCAATCACCCGAATTTCGGGCTACCCGTGGCTGATATTGCCTCCGGCAGTTTTGGCCGTGTCATCCAGGCAGGACGTCCGCGGTTGATGCAGTTTGCGCTGAAGGTTCTTTTCTGAGCAGAAGATGCGATCAATTGCCGGTGCTGCATCCTGATGCCGCCGGTATCGATGTTAGTGTAAACGAGTTGTTCGTTGCCGTGGCGGCAGACCGAGACCCACATCCGATCATCCGTAGTTTCCCGACTTTCACTCGCGATCTGAATGCGCCGGCGGATTGGCTAGAGCACTGTGGAATTCGCTCTGTCACGATGGAGTCTACCAGCGTGTACTGGATTCCGGTGTATCAGATCCTCGAATCCCGCGGCTTCTAAGTGTATTTAGTTAATGCTCAACACGTAAAGAATGTTCCGGATCGGAAGACCGACCTTTCCGATTGTCAGTGGATTCCGTACCTCATGAATCGCCAGATCCATCGTGTGCTGAACGACATCACCGGACTAAGTGGTCTTGGATTCTGGATGCAATCCTGGCTGGCGAACGCGATCCGCTAACGTTAGCGAGGCTGTACCTCGCCGCGAGAAGAATAAAATGCGTCTGCCGACTCTTTTCATTAGTGCCTCTCGTTCTCCTGCCATCCATGTGGACGAGCCGCCCTGCATGGTCCGATGAGCGTTAGAAGCACGATGGCACGGCGCGCGTCGAATGGATTGCCAAGGCTCGTGACTACCGCGCTCCGTTGCGCGCGCCGGGCCGCCGTGGGACCCACTCGCGGGTTCGTGTATTCCACGGGCGCAATCGTCGCGCCGGACGCGGCGGGATGCGCCTCCCGCGGCAGCGCCGGCTGCTGCTCCGGCACCGCTGGCCCCTTCATCCGCGGAGGCAGACCCTTAGCCTGTTCCGGTAACTTGTTCCCCTTGCGCGCTAGCTGCATTACGTGCTGAATCAGAGGAAGCACCACGAGAAGAGCGATCAGCAGGAATTGTTCGAGTGACATGGACATGACTCCGAAGAAAATCTGCTACTTCTACCGGCTTGGCCTAATCGACGGGTCCGTGCCTTCTTTGGCGATGGACTCGCGCATCGACGAGTCCGCCTCGATGTTTTTCATGCGGTAGTAGTCCATGATTCCGAGATTGCCCTGACGGAACGCTTCGGCCATGGCCCGTGGGACTTCCGCCTCGGCTTCTACCACGCGTGCGCGCATTTCCTGTTCAAGGGCAACGGCCATCGCACGCCGCTCCTCCGCTTTGGCCTGTGCGATCTGTTTATCCGCATTCGCCTGATCGATCTGGAGTTTGGCCCCGATGTTTTCGCCAACGACGACATCCGCGATATCGATCGACAGAATCTCGTAAGCGGTCCCTGCATCCAGGCCACGACTGAGGATGTTTTTAGAAATATGGGCAGGGTTTTCGAGCACGTCCTTATGCCTCTCGGCGGAGCCGATCGTGCTCACCATGCCTTCGCCGACGCGCGCAATGATCGTCTCCTCGCCGGCGCCGCCCACCAAGCGGTCGATATTGGTCCGCACCGTGACTCGCGAGACGGCAATCAATTGGATGCCGTCCTTCGCCACGGCGGCAATTCGCGCGGTTTCGATGACCTTCGGGATTACAGACATCTTCACGGCCTCCAGCACATCGCGTCCCGCCAGATCGATCGCCGCCGCGCGCTTGAAGGGCATCTCGATGTTAGCCTTGTCCGCCGAGATGAGCGCGTTCACAACGCGAACGACGTTTCCGCCAGCCAGGAAATGCGCTTCCAGATCGTCGATGGAGATCTGCAACCCCGCCTTGACCGCGCTGATCCGCGCGTTGACGACGGTGGCCGGAGGCACGCGCCGGAGCCGCATGCCAACGAGTGTCGGAAGCCCCACGTATGCACCGGAAGACCACGCCGCGATCCAGAGCGGAATGGGGACGATGTAAAGGATGACGATCAGCAGCACCACGGCAGGAATGAGCAGGCCGAGCGCTCCGATCGCCGTGAAGTCGACATTATTCATGTGTTTTCTCCTGTTGCGGAGCCAGTAGCCGGACGACGATCCGGTTGCCGTCCACGCGGGTAACTTCGATGGCGGCTCCGGCATCGATGAAACTGCCGTCCGATACGACATCAACGCGAGCGCCGTCGATCTCCGCGTGACCTGCTGGCCGTAGCGGCGAGAGAGCAGTTCCCGTCCGCCCCAACCATTGGTGGTCTTTTTCCGGAGCTGACACGTAGCCAATGCCGGAATCCATGCCGGTCGCGAGCACGAGGCGCCGTCCAAACGACAGTTTTGGCAGCACACGGAGTAGTGCGAACGCGGTAGCCATTGCCAGTAATAGGGACATGGCGACGCGTCCCAGCGCGCCGATGATGATGGAGGCCGTGGCCCCGGCCCCGACCAAGGTCATGCCCAGTCCCGCCATGAGCGCGATGACTCCGGCGACGCCGGCTACGGTCACTCCCGGCAGCACAAACACCTCGAGCGCGATCAGGACAACACCGAGCGACACCAGCAGCAGTTCTTCCCAACCTGCCAGCCGGACGATCCAGTGACCCCAGAAAAACAACCCTAACGAGAGCAGTCCAATAATTCCAGGCGCGGCGAAGCCAGGCGTCCGGATCTCCACAAGCAGGCCCAGGAAGCCCACCGTCATCAACAGGGAGCTGACGAGCGGGTTCGTCAGGAACCGGACGAAGGTCTCGGCCCATGTCTGCCTGGCGTAGCGCACATCGGCGCGCGGCAGTCCGGCGGCTTCGAGCGCCGCATCGACCGTGAGAGCCGTAAACTCGGCAACCTTGTGCTCGAGAGCCTCTGATGTCGTGAGCGTGAGCAACTTGCCCTTAGCCGTCACACCCGCGATTTCCACGTCGGCATCCACCATCGCTTCAGCAAACTCGGGCGGGCGACTACGGACTTCGGCCGTTGCACGGAACTCCTTCCGTACATAGGAGACCGTTTTTTCGTCAGCGGGCTTCGATTCGCTGGCCCCGCCGAGCACTGGTGCGGCGGCACCGATCGTGCCGCCTTGCGTCATCACTATCGTTTCACAGGCCAGTGCAATCAGCGCGCCAGCCGAAATAGCTCGCTGGTTAACGAACGCGATGGTCCGTACCGGCGAGTTAAGAAGAGTGTCCCGCATCGCCACTGCCGCATCCACCCGGCCGCCAAATGTGTTGATGTCGAGTAGAACGGCCGCTGCGCCGGCTTCTTTTGCCTCGCCAATCGTGCGCGACAAGAACGGCGCGAGGCCGAGATCGATCATGCCATCGATTGGGACGACATAGACGACGGGAGCAGATGTCTGCGCGGCGGCACGTCGCACGGCTGAGGCGCCCAAACACACGAGCAAGAACGCAGTCACGGTGGAGAACCAGAGTATGACCCTTCTGCCGATCGGCGTGTTTAGCCTCGGACGGTCATGTGACCGCGTGTGGTCATCGAGACCTGCCGATGACACCTCGGCGTGGCCAACGCGCCCCTTGTGATTCCTCATCAACTGCGTTTTTTTGCGGCCAGTTGTTTCTTCGCCCCGGGTGACTTCTTGGCGACAGTGCTCTTCTGAGCCAATAGTTTCTCGTCGTACTCGTCGCGAACTGCGAGGATCTCGGACGCTGCTTTGCGCTTCCCGTAAGCCCCGGCGATGGGCCGTGTAGAGGGTGTCGAGTCCAAGCCATAACGCGAACTTCCCCTCTTTTGTGCCATGGCGACCTTTCCTCTCTTGTCAGAGGCCTGAAGATTTTCGTCCATATTCTTCGCCACGGCTTTAGTTGCGCGCGCCGTTCGCGGTTTAGCCGGTGTTTTCGGTCCTGCGGGAGTTGCCGGCTTCCCTGTCCGGGGTGAAGCCTCGACGACGCTCGCCGTGGCATGAGATAACCGGGCCTGTTTTTCCTTGAATTTTTTCCGCTCCACCTCCTGTAGAACTGCTTGGCCCTGCGGATCGCGTCCAGCTGTCTTGTAATGGTCTGGGTTAACGTTACTCTTGCGCCCCATAAGGTCTACTCCTGATATTGTGTTGACTCTAGCGTCTATTCATTATTTCCAATCGGTCTAATTGCTGCCGCCAAGGCAGCTCGATTCCGCGATACGTTGGCTGGCCGCGCTGCCGATTCCCGCGCGGCCTGAATGCTGATAAACTCTCCCACGTTCTCCATGGTGATCAAACCTACGAGGCGCCCTCGCCGTAGGATCGGCACTGTGTGGCATTTGCTGCCTTGCAGGCGCTGGAATACAACATCAATCATTTCCCCCGGATCCGCTGTTTGGAAGTCGCGTTGCATTACCTCCGATACAGCCGCCTGCTCACCCCGCTGGGCTAGCGCTGTCAACAGATCGGCCCGCGTTAGAACGCCAACCACCACATCATCATCCACGACTGGAAAGTCCGGTTGGCTGCCGGAAAGCAGAAATTCGACCGCGTGGGCGAGCTGGTCACGCGGGGATAAGGTGCGAAACTCGGTGATCATGGCATCCGACAGCGGGATGCCTCCCAGAGCCGATTTCATCTGGGTCATGGCGGATTCCTGGGCCGCGCCGATCCAGACGAACAAGGCGATAAAGATCAGAAATGGGTTGCCAAAGAGACCTAGAACTCCAAATAGGAGTGCGATACCCTGTCCCAGGCTAGCGGCAATCCGGGTAGCGCGGGTATACTCCATTCGCATGGCAAGCAGTGCGCGCAACGCCCTCCCCCCATCCATGGGAAAGGCCGGAATCATATTGAAAACCACCAGAAGCACGTTGAGCAGCATAAGCCGCTCCCAAAAGGACCCGGTCGTCAGCGTAAGCGTTCCTATAGGCGCCAACGTTCCTGTCATCGACAGCAGGATATACAATGCGGCCGCGATGACGACGTTGACGGCGGGACCCGCCAGCGTCACCCAAAGCTCCTGTCTCGGGTCTTCGGGCATACGTTCCAACCGCGCGACTCCCCCGATGGGCAGCAGAGTTATATCGCGTGTCTTAATGCCGAAGCGCTTCGCTGTAAGAGCATGTCCGAATTCGTGAAGAAGTACGCAGGCGAAGATGGCCAGGATAAATAGGATCCCCGCCAATACCGCCCCCACACTGCGTTCCGCCTGCCAGTGTGCGAAGGCTACCCAGGCAATCAAAATTAAGAACGTCGCGTGGACGTAGACGCTTATGCCGGCGAATTCACCGAGCTTCGCGGACCACTTCATTCAGCGCTACCCTCCCAAGGAATTCCAGGTGGCCGATTAACATTCGTACGACCTGCCGAGAAGTGTAAGTGCACTTTGGTGGCCATTTGAAAATTGGGGGATCCTTACTAGCCTGCGCCTAACGGTCCTTCGAGTGCTAAAACATATCAAAGGGTGATTGCGCTCGCAAGACGGGCACATCCGAAGCCAAGGAGCATTTTGCGAATCTCAGAACATCTCGACCAGCTTGCAGCGTTTGAATCGACCACTCTGCCCGTCATTAGTCTCTACCTGAACACTCAGCCCGATACGCATGGGCGCGACAACTTCGCCTCTTTCGTCCGAAAGGAATTCGGGGCCTTGGCCAGCACGTTTGCTTTGCGTTCGCCAGAGCGGCTGAGCTTTGAGCGGGACACCGAACGAATACGCCGGTATATCGAGCACGAATTGGAACCATCGGCTAACGGATTGGCAGTCTTTGCATGTGCCGGGCAAGACGACTTCTTTCTCGCCTTACAGCTTGACGCTCCCCTCCACCGGAACCAGCTGTATGTAGGCAACCAGCCTCATCTGTACACGTTGGCGCGGCTCTGCGATCAGCACCGCCGTTACGCGGCCGTGATCGCGGACACGAATTCCGCCCGGATTTTCGTATTTGGCTTGATGAAGACAATCGGCCAGGAGGAAGTGAAATCGCCGAAAGTAAGCAGGACGCAGGTGGGCGGATGGTCACAGGCAAGATATCAACGACACGTGCGCAACTACCATCTGCACCACGCTAAGGAAATCGTAGAGGCGCTCGATCGCATTGTTCGAGACGAAGGTATCGAACAGATTGTTTTCGGAGGCGATGAAGTCATCATCCCCGTTCTCCGGGAGCAGTTGCCTGAATTCCTCGCTCAAAAGGTTGTCGACGTGTTGCGGCTCGACATTCGCACTCCCGAGCACGAGATCCTGGCCGCCACCATCGAAGCCATGCGCGAGCAGGATGCCCGGGACGACGCCGACATAGTGAGGCGCCTGTTCGACGAATCTCGGGCCGGAGGACTCGGCGCTCTCGGCTTGCGCAAAACCCTCGAAGCTCTAAAAAATGCGCAGGTGGATGAACTAATTCTCAGCGCGTCGAGTAAGGAGATTCGCGGCGATGAGGGCGAGGACGCCGACGTATTCA
The DNA here is from genome assembly GCA_964441675.1 of uncultured Solibacteraceae bacterium. Classification (GTDB taxonomy): domain Bacteria; phylum Acidobacteriota; class Terriglobia; order Bryobacterales; family Bryobacteraceae; genus JAPKYZ01. The sequence continues at coordinate 14,189 of CAYTVP010000048.1, forward strand.
CATCCGATGAACTCGTGACACGGGCGACGCAAACCGGCGCTGAAGTGAGGTTCATTGAAGATCCGACTCTGATGGCCAGCGTTGGCGGAGTTGGCGCTATGTTACGTTTCCGGCTTTAGAGTAGCAACCGCGCTTGCCGCCGTCGTCTCTCAATCGGATCTCCTGGCCCGGAGCATTCGCTTCCATCTCGACTGTAATGCGATACCCGGTGCGGTCATAGCGGAACGTCAGAACGTAGCGCGGTCGATCAAGCTGCCTCCGTCGAAGCAGTCTTGATAAGCGTCCATCCTTCGGATAGGGTTCCTTTGGACACTCGATTTGACCAAAGTCTGACCTTCCTCTCTTGTCCTCTGTTGTGTGGTCGCACGCCTAATCACCCATATGCTGGGACTATGATTGAGGACCTTCAGGCGAAACCGCTAGCTCTCGACGAGTGGCGTAAGTTGTCCCTCGCACAGCGCCTTGCTGCCTTCAGGGCCCTTCCCACTGAGCAGGAAGACGACTTCTTCTTGGGACTCGATGCACGCGAGCAATCGGAACTCCTTTTGGCTCTCCCACAAAACGAAGGTCGCCGCTGGATCAGGCTGTTGGCCCCGGATGACGCGGCGGACCTCATTCAAGCCGCACCTGCCAATTTTCGAGAACACCTCCTGTCGCAGCTAGATCCCTCTATGCGGCGCGAGGTGAACGCGCTTCTCGCGTACGCAGAAGACGAGGCCGGCGGATTGATGAACCCGCGATTCGCGCGCTTACGTTCGGAAATGACCGTTGATGAAGCAATCGCGTACCTGCGTCGGCAAGCCAGCGCAGTCGAAACGATCTATTACGCATACGCCCTGGACCAGGATCAGAAGTTGCTTGGGGTTGTGACATTCAGGGATCTATTCTCTTCAGACCGGGACAAAACCGTGCAGGATGTAATGCGTACAAAATTCATCTCCGCGACAGAAGACATGGATCAGGAAGAAGTTGCGCACTTGTTTGAGGACCATGATCTTCTTGCCATTCCTGTGCTCGATGCTCACGGGTACATGAAGGGAATTGTCACCGTCGACGACATCGTCGATGTAGTTGAGGAAGAGGCGAGCGAGGACTTCCAGCGAGTCGGGGGCATGGAAGCGCTTGATGCGCCGTATATGACGACGAGCTTCTGGCAACTGGTGCGGAAGCGTGCGGGCTGGCTTGCGATTCTCTTCGTGGGAGAAATGCTGACCGCTACCGCAATGGGATACTACGAGGACGAGATCGCGCGGGCCGTCGTACTGGCCGTCTTCATCCCCCTGATTATCAGCAGCGGCGGCAATTCCGGATCTCAAGCGACAACTCTTGTCATCCGCGCCATGGCACTGGGCGAGGTGCGCCTGCGCGACTGGTTCAGAGTTGTGAGGCGTGAGCTTGCGGCAGGCTTGGTTCTCGGAACCATCTTGGCCACTATCGGTTTGACTCGGATCCTGCTTTGGCAGACGGTAGCAGGGACCTATGGTCCGCACTATTTGCTGATCGGGATGACGATTGCCGTCAGTCTTCTCGGGGTTGTTCTCTGTGGAACGATCTCAGGCTCCATGCTCCCTTTCCTTCTAAGGCGTGCAGGACTCGATCCCGCGAGTGCTTCTGCCCCTTTCGTGGCTACGCTTGTAGACGTGACTGGCTTAGTGATCTACTTCACCGCGGCTAGCATCATACTGCGCGGTACTCTCCTATAAGGGTTTGACCGGCGTGAGCGGAGCTAACGTACCCCGCGGTGAAGCGGGCGACGACGCGGGCGCTGGTGGCGCCGGCTGGAGTAGCTGCGAGATTGAGCGCCGCCGCATTTACAAAGACCTACCCGCTGGCCCCTTCGGTTCTGGGCGCTGGCAGTGCGATTGGGTTGCAGGTGGGGGGAACCACCGACGCCGATGTCGTTTTGGCGTTGGCCGGTAATACGCCCTTTCCGACGCGACCGAATGGTGTGATCGATCTGGCCCATTTCAGTCTTACGGGGGAGAGCGGTAGTCCGGTGACGTTAAACGCCGGGGGCCGGACTTTCGACGCAGTTCTATGACACCCGTGATGTGCGTCGCATCGCCGCGGAGGCCGCCGCCAGTCCGATCGATAATTTCGGGGAACTGCTCCGGTTTGAAGCAATCGTGATCGAAAAGGCGTTCGAGGCCTTGAAGGATATTCAGCGCTTCTTGGCAGTGGCGGGCACTTCTCCGACAAAGGCCGTCAAGAGGTTGGCAGAATTCTCAGGCGATATCGTAGAGGCATTCGGCTCCCTTGTGGGCAATAGCCGGTACGCGGATTTGAAACACTTTGGAAGCCTGGCGGAAATGGTGTATGCCGAGGCATCTCAATCATTGGGTGGCGGCATCGGATTTCAACCCAAGGCTCTGCTGGTTGTCAATATCCTCAAAGCGCGCCAGAACCGGACCTTCGACCTGGCGACCTACGTTGGGGGCGAAGAGCCCAAAGCGGAGGACATCGCCGTTGCCCAGCGCGTGGCCAATCTAGGCTAGGAAGCGTCAATACTGGACCGACCGCAAGACAGACGCGAGATGACCCTTACAGATCGACTTAAGAGAAGCGATGGTTATCGCTCGCCAACCAGTATTGCTGCCTCGAGACCTCGCACGTAATGAACGGACAGGGACACCAATCAACGTGTATTTATCGGCCGCCAACACCTGCCGAACGAGGCACCGGTTTATCGGATTTATCGAAGTCCGCCCCGGCTTCCGATGACGAAGCAACATCCTGGGCACCGGCATTCTTCAGAAGGTTTC
>CAYTVP010000049.1:0-16516 GCA_964441675.1 uncultured Solibacteraceae bacterium
GACTGCCGCGCAAGCCGCGAGTGCAGGTAGTCCCCAGGCAAGGCGGCGGCGCAAAAGCCATGCTGCGGCCGCGAGCGAGGTAACAATCAGGATCGCCAGCCAGGAAGGCGGATCCGGCACCCGAAAATCGGGCTCCCATTGCAGATGCCAGTCAGAAAGCGCCGCAGCCGTATTGATCAGCCAGCGCGTTAACCACGCAAGAGGTGGCAGCGCGGTGAGTGTGGCGACGAATCCTATGGCGATCGCAAGCTCGAGGAATAGAACTACGCCGACATTGGCCAGAACGGCCGATAGCGCGAATCGATGAAAGTACAGAACGAAAGGAACTGCCAAGGCTAATTGCACCGACGCGGACACGAGAATCAGCGCAGCCACTGAGAACGCCGGCCGTAGGACAAACGCCAGTCCGCGCAGCATCCAATCGAAGGGGATTCGCGTCCACAGGTGGATTGTCTCGGCAAGAAGGCGAAGCTCGACGCGAAAGGCGGCGGATTTGGGCTCGAGACGAATGTCATGACGGCGGTCGGTGATGTGGCGCAGGGCCGCGCGGTACGGCTCCAGGAATCGCTCGTCCAGCGGCAAGGCGATCGCGGCAATGGCGGCAAGCGCGCCGAAGGACAGAACAAAGCTCGCATCGAACAGTTGCTCGGCATCATAAAGCAGAAATCCGAGTGCGACCGCCGCAAGGATATTCAGTAGCCGCGCTTTCCTGTAAACAAAACGGCAGATCAAAAACAGTGTGAATCCCGCAGCGGCGCGCAGCACTGGTATAGAGCCTCCCGCAAGTGCCGCGTAGAGCCACGTGAGCGTCGCCGTCAACAACAGAGCAGGCAACTGCGGAACGTAGAGGGCACGCAGAAATACGGTCAGCAGTCCGGCGAGCAGTGTCACGTGTGTACCGCTGACCACCAGCGCATGATAGGTGCCCGTTCTGCGAAAGCTGTCAGTCCAATCCCGGTCGAGCTTGGCCGATTCACCGATCAGCAGCGCCGCCACCTTCGGGGCATCTTCGCCAAACAGGCCATCTATGCGATCCAGCATCCAGGTGCGGAGGCCATAAACGGCGGCGTTGATTCGGGAGCCGCATGGTTCAGGCTCGATCCGAACCGGAGCTCCGGATCGTCCGGAGGCAGTCCAGTAGATCTGTTGACGGGCCAGGAAATGCTCCACGTCGAACGACCCTTCATTGCGGAAGTTGCGCGGCCGCCGAACGCGAGCCTCGATACTGACGCGCTGTCCGTATCGGATGGAAGGAAGAGGCTCGCCTTCCTTCGGATACAGATTCACGCGTACACGGGCATTCGGGGCGAGTTCGAGGACCAACTGCTCGCGGTCGAGAGTGAATCGCGGCGGCTCGACGACGCACCCGGAGAGCTCAACCAGCTCGCCTTGGGCGGCATCGAGCTCCGGCGGCGGACCGGGTGCCTGCCAACGAGCGATAAGCGCTCCCAGGGCTGCGAACGCCAGCAACAGAGTGGCCCTGCCCAGTATCCGCGAGCTTCTCAGGAAGGCGATGGCGGTAAGTATCAGCAGTGTTGACGCCGCCGCCCCGCTTTCTAGGAGGGTCAACCCGGCGAACCGTTGGAGAACAATCCCGACTATGAATGCGAGCACTGGAGCGACCAGCGGTTCTCGTACGCGAGACATTCCAAGGAACAAGTGCGATTGATACTCGAAGACTCTCCGATAGAATGAGCGATTCTATGAAACCCACCCGAGTCCGGCATTTGGTGTTGTGGCTGACCGTTGCCGCCTACATGATCACGTACATGGATCGGGTGGTGATTTCGACTGCCGCTCCGTTTATCAGCGACGAATTTGGCCTCGATCTTCCGACGATGAGCCTGGTTCTGGGCTCATTCCGATGGGGCTATGCGCTATTTCAAGTTCCGGGAGGCTGGCTGGGCGACCGCTTCGGGCCGCGCCGGGCACTGACCTCGATTGTCATCTGGTGGAGCTTGTTTACGTCGATGACAGCCCTGGCCTGGAACGCTGTTTCGATGAGCGTATTCCGTTTTCTGTTTGGTATCGGCGAAGCTGGAGCCTTTCCGATTGCGACACGGAGCTTGTCGCGATGGATGCTTCCCTCGGAACGAGGCTATGCGCAAGGAATTACGCATGCCGGCTCGCGCCTGGGCGCCGCGGTGACGCCGGGGCTGGTAGTGGCGATGATTGCGGCATTCGGCTGGCGGATGCCTTTCTACTTGTTCGGTGTGTTTGGAATTGTATGGGCGGCCGTCTGGTTCTTTTGGTATCGCGATACGCCGGCAGAGCATTCGTGGGTGAATCAGGCCGAGCGCGAGTTGATCGAGAAAAGCCTGGGCGTCCGAACGCGGGTGACGAAAAAAATTCCCTGGAAAGAAATCCTGAGTTCCCGGACCGTCTGGCTGCTTTCTCTAATGTATGCGTGCTACGCCTGGTCGATTGCCATTTACCTCGACTGGCTGCCGACGTACCTGCGGGACGCGCGGGGACTCGATTTGAAACGTATGGGCCTGTATGCCAGCCTGCCGCTCCTGGCGGCCACGGCGGGCGATCTATTGGGAGGCTGGCTATCGGACCGGATCGGCGAGAAGACGGGGAATCTCAACCTGGCGCGGCGTTCGGTAGCGGTTGTGGGATTTCTGGTGGCCGCCGCGGCGGTTGTGCCCGCCGTCATTACCGACAGTCCTGAGCTTTTTGTCGTGCTGGCATGCATCGGGGCTTTCGGTCTTGAAACGACAGTTGGCGTCAGCTGGGCCGTGCCGCTGGACATCGGCAGGGATTATGCCGGCAGTGTATCGGCCATCATGAATATGTTCGGTAATCTGGGCGGAGCCATCTCGACTACCGCTCTCGGTTTTATCGTGAAAGAATATGGATGGATGCAGCCGTTTTTCATAGCGGCGGCTCTTAGCGTGGTCGCGGCGATTCTTTTCACCAGGATCGACGCTTCCCGCCAGATTGCTTTTTCGGGAGAAACGCAATGAAGATCAATCCGGATAAGTGCGTTGCTTGCGGCAACTGCACATATGTCTGCCCGATGGGCGCAATCTACGTCGATCCCAAGATCAACCGGTCGGTGATCAACCGGGATGAGTGCGTGGAATGTTATGCCTGTTTTAATGGCCTGAGCCAGGAACATTTGAATCCGACACTTGTCCGGACGATGCGAAAGGCGCTGAGCCTGTTCCGGATCCGGTTCGATCCGGAGCCGGATGTCTGCCCGACAGCGGCCTTCGAGCCGGATGAGCTTCAGTGGCCCCGTGTGATTCGCCGTGCGTTTTCGGATCCGACAGTTCCCCACGAATCTACCGGCGTCAAGGGGCGAGGTACCGAAGAGGTAAAGACCAACGACGTCACCGGCCGCTGCAAATATGGCGAAGTGAACTTTACCATCGAGTTCGGACGTCCAGGTGTCGGCGCGCGTTTTTGGGAAGTGCAGAAAATGACGCAGGCGCTGGCGAGGGCGGGTGTTCCCTTCGAGAAGAAAAATCCGGTGACCACGCTGATGAGCGATGTTGCCACGGGTACGCTGCCGGACGATGTGCTGAATGAAAAGGTACTGTCCTGCATCGTCGAGATAAAAGTACCCATCGGCCGCGCCGAGGAAATTATTCGACTCGTAAAAGATGTTGAGCGTGAAGTGAGCACGGTGGTCGCGCTTGGCGTCGGCACCCGCTGCGAGAACGACGGCGACGAGCGGACAGTGATCGAGGTTCTGCACCGTCTCGGCTACAATCCGCAGCGTGCCAAGACGAATAGCGGCCTGGGGAGAATTACCAATATTGAGGTTCCCGCGGGACAGCCGGAACCGGTAGGAGCGGCACACTAATGACGAATACTTTGCATCGGTACGGCGACGCGGCGAGCTTCAATGACGATGTCATCGTTTTTGCGATGACCAGCAAAGGCAAGAACGATGAAGACGCTGTTCCGCGCCTGAAGAAATTCCTTTCGCTGGCGGTGCCGTTTAAGCCTGTGAATATGGGCGACGGCGCCAAGGGCGGCGCAATGCGGGCAAGCCGGAATTTGAACCCGACGTCTCACTGGCGCCGGGACCACAAGCCGAATTTCAACGCGGTAATCGATGGCTTGGACAAGCCAGGTACGGCCGCCGTAGTGTTCGACAATCGTCAGAACGCCATCGGTTTTGTGAAAGCAGTGAAGGAAGCGGATCTTGGCCTTTGCGTCAACATCTCTACGGCGGTCGAGGGTGCCGAGGAAATCCTCGATGCAGCCGGGCTGCCCCGGCATAGCATTAATTATTCGCTGGGGTTCGAGGGGCACACCGAGAAGCTTCCGTCGACCCAGGTGCTGTCGTTGACGACCATGTGCGGACACGGCATGATCAGCCAGTCCATGGCCAAGAAGATGGTGGATTGGGTGAAGGAAGGACGCCGCACGCCCGACGAAGCTGTGGGCTACCTGGCGCGATTCTGCGCCTGCGGTGTCTTCAATCCGATGCGCGCCTGTCGCATTCTCGAAGACGCCCGGACTCACATGGAATAGCGCTAGCGCTGGATTACCAGCGTACCGAAGGGATTCGTCCGGAATCGCCACCTTTTCGGAATGAAGACAGTCGATCCATAAGTCTCGACAATTTCAGGACCGCGTCCGCTGCGCCCGGCGCTGCCCGGAGACAGGTGGAGACGGGGCGTTTTCGTGCGAACCCTTAGACGAAGCGTGACAACTTCAACCTCCCGGTCGAGTTGATATCCGTAGAGACGCTTGTGCATCCGCTCGAACTCCCGGAGTGCATTGTTCCAGGGAACGGTTAATTCATAGCTTTGTCCGGCGTAGCGAAGGTCGGCGAAACGGGTGCAGGGGCGGTTGCCCGCTCGAATTTCCAACTCTTGAAAAATCGCTTCCGGATCGGGGTGGCCAATCGCCCCGCGAGCGTAATCTTCAATTCGATCGGCCATCAGAAGGCCGAGAGCGGACAGAACTCCAGCATGGGCCGGAGCGAGCACTGTCCGCATACCGAGACTTTCCGCAATTGCGCAAGCATGCAGGCCCGCGGCTCCTCCGAAGGCAAGCAGAGCGAAATCGCGGGGATCATAGCCGCGCTCGACGGAGACCGCGCGTATGGCCCGCTCCATATTGGCATTCGCGACGTCGATCACTCCTCTTGCAGCGATTAATGGAGGCATTCTCAGAGTTGCCAGCGCCGCGCGGGCGCGATCGCGGTCAAGCCGCATCTCGCCGCCCAGGAGCCTGCGAATACGCCTAAGAACGACATTTGCATCTGTGACCGTGGGCCGGTCGCCGATCCCGTAACAGGCCGGACCGGGATCTGCGCCGGCGCTTTCCGGCCCGACGCGAAGTAGCCCGCCTTCATCGATACGCGCGATCGACCCGCCCCCCGCGCCGACGGTGTGTATGTCGAGCATTGGTACTCGGATCGGCATTCCGTCTATGTATGCTTCTGTGGTTTCCTCGTAGCGTCCATCGCATAGGCAAACGTCCGTTGAAGTGCCGCCCATATCGAAACCGATTACCTTGCGGAAGCCGGCCCGCCGCGCCATTTCATACGCGCCCACCACACCGCCGGCTGGGCCGGAAAGGATCGTGCGCACTGCCAGGCGGGCGGCCGCCCCGGCGTCCAGCACTCCTCCGTTCGACTGCATCACCGAGATCGGATACGGCGACGAGCTGGATAGCTTGCGCAGGTAGCGCTCCATCAACGGCCCGACATAGGCGTTCACCGCTGTCGTGGATGCCCGCTCATACTCGCGAAACTCGGGGCAGATCTCCGAGGAGAGGCTTGCCGGTAGACGGTCCCCGATTGCAGATTTGACTTCGAGCTCAGGCGCCGGATCCCGGAACGCGCCCAGAAGGCACACGGCGACAGACTCCGCGCCAGCATCCTTTAACAGCTTCGGGAGGCGGCGAAGATGATTGTTCCCGAAGCAGAGCTCGGGCGGGATGAACGGCGGACGGAGCACCGGAGTGAGATTATAAAGCTCCTTCCGGTTCTGGCGCCCGATCGAGAGAAGATCCTCAAATCCGGATGTTGTCACAAAAGCCGTTCGCGCCCCCTTCCGTTCGAGGAGGGCGTTGGTGGCTACTGTGGATCCGTGGACAATCTCAGCGTTCGGGGCTCCTTGTGCGGCCCGCTGAATCCCGGACAGAATCACCGAGGCTGGATCGTCAGGATTGGAGCGGAGCTTGAAGCTTTCAAGGGCGCCATTATCCCGGACAATGACAAAGTCCGTGAAGGTGCCTCCCGCATCGATGCCGATTCTCAAATAGGCATTGTCGCATCGACCCTTCACCGACTAGGATGAAAGGCGTCCGCTGGAGGCGTACTTGAGAATGTTCCGGCGACGGCGAAGTTAAAAATAAAAGCTAACGAGTTTCGTTAGAACAGGAGGAATGGTTGATGGGGATGATGAGTGACTTCAAAGCGTTTGTCATGCGGGGCAATGTGCTCGACCTCGCAGTCGGCGTGATTATCGGTGCGGCCTTCGGCAAGATTGTGTCGTCGGTCACAGACGATCTGATTATGCCGGTGGTGAGCATGTTCGGTTCAACGGACTTCTCAAACTGGTACATCCCGCTGAAGGGACAGGAATTGGGACTTGCACTGGCCGATGCCAAAAAGCTGGGTCCGGTAATCGCTTATGGCAATTTCGCCAGTGCCCTCATCAACTTTCTGATTCTGGCGTTTATCATCTTCATGATCGTCAAGCAGGTAGCCCGCCTTCTGCCTCCGCCTCCACCACCTCCGCCCGCGGGTCCTCCGCCGACAGAGACGTACTTGAAGGAAATCCGCGACTTGCTCAGCCGCCGGCCCGCTTAGCGCAACCGCTTACTTCTTGAGAAGATCCGGATATTGTTTTCGGGTCTTCTCCACCTTTGGATTGGCGATGGCCTGTACATAACGGTTCTTCGGATTCCGGCTGCAGTAATTCTGGTGATACTCCTCGCCGGGATAAAAGGCTTTGAGGGCGGTCACTTCCGTAACGATTGGCTGGTCGAAGATCTTGGCTTGTTCAAGTTGCTTGATGTAGGCTTCGGCTATCTTTTTCTGGTCCGCATCGCGAAAGAAAATCGCCGAGCGGTATTGCGGTCCATGATCCGGACCCTGGCGATTCAGCTGCGTCGGATCATGAGCGACGCTGAAAAACACCTTCAAAATCTGGCCATAGGTGATCTTGGCAGGATCGTAAGTGATCTCGATTGCCTCGGCATGGCCTGTGCGTCCGGTGGAAACGGCCTCGTAATTTGCGGAGGCCTTATCGCCTCCGGAATATCCGGAGACCACTTTTTCGACTCCTTCAATCTGCTCGAAGACGGCCTCCGTACACCAGAAACAACCGCCCGCAAGGATGGCGATCTGTTTGCCTTTGGCAGAACCGGAAGGAACATCCACGGCAGGGTTTGGAAAGTCTGAAGCGTTCATGAAAGACCCCAGTACGATAGTCAGAAACAGTAGGCGGCTCATTTTGAATCCTCCGTCCGCGGGGTGAATTGAAGCGACGCGGAATTCATGCAGTATCGTAACCCGGTTGGGCGCGGGCCATCGGGAAATACGTGTCCAAGGTGAGCCTCGCAACGCGCGCAAACAGCCTCGTCGCGCGACATTCCATGGGACCGGTCCTGCTCCACCGCCACACTGTCCTTCGCAATCGGCTGATAGAAGCTGGGCCAGCCGGTGCCGGAGTCGTACTTGGCAGTGGAGTCGAACAGCGGTTCGCCACAGCAAACGCACGAATAGACACCTTCGGCATGGTTGTCGTAATACTTTCCTGTAAAGGCACGCTCTGTCCCCTTTTGGCGGGTCACTTCATACTGTTCCTCGCTCAATTGGGTGCGCCACTCGGCATCTGACTTGAGAATTTTTTCCACAGGGACGTATCTCCTTCGCTAATCTTCTTATTGTGATCCCGAAACGTCCCGTTCGGATTCTTGGCGCGTAACTTGTCGGCCGATAATGCGGAAAAAGTGATGGAAAAAATCTTTAAAAAACCAATGAATTCAAATGGTTATATGCCCTTGGCAGGGGTAACCTTTGGCGTGTTGTACGCGTCCCTATTTCAGGCGCTGAGTAGCCGGTAGTGTGCCAACTCCGCCGACAGATCTGTCCATCTATGAATTCCTGCAGGAAAATCCGCCTCCTTCCCTTGCCGTCCATCTTCAGCCTGTTGCTAGGCGTGTTGGTGATTTCCGGCTGCCAGTCTAGTAGCTCGCGAACTCCGGCGAAAGCCTCGGCGAATACCATCGCCGAACCGCCTCGGGAAGTGCGTGTGGCAACAGCGAGGACGGAAAGAGTGACCCGGGGAATCGAAGCCACCGGAACTCTTGCTGCTCAAGATGAGGTGGCGCTGGCCATGAAGGTGACGGGTCAGATCGTGGAGCTGAATGTCGATCTGGGCGACCACGTGAAGAAGGGACAAGTCATCGCACGGCTGGATACGACGGACCTTCGCCTGCAGGTCGAACAGTCGGCCGCGGCGTTGCAGCAAGCACGCACGCGGTTAGGGCTATCCGCCAGCGGAACGGATGAGCGCGTCGATCCGGCGAAAACACCCACAGTCATTCAGGCCACTGCGGCATTGAACGAGGCGAGGATCAATCGCGACCGCGCACAGAAGCTGCTGGACGAAAAGTTGATTGCGCGCGCCGACTTCGATTCCGCCCTGTCGGCCTATCAGTCCGCTGAGGGCATGTACCAGGATGCGATCGAAGAGATCCGGAACCGCCAGGCGATCCTGGCCGAGCGTAAGTCCCAATTGAAGCTGGCGCGCCAGCAATTGGAGTACGGCGAACTGCGTTCACCGATCGACGGCGCGGTCGTCGAACGCTCTGTATCCGTCGGCCAGTATGTAACGGCTGGAACTACAATGGTGCGGATCGTCCGCGTGGACCCGCTCCGTTTGCGGCTCCCTGTGCCGGAACGAGCCGCCAGCGGCGTTCGAGTGGGTCAGAGAGCGATTGTCCGTGCGGATCAGGACAACAACATCTACTACGGCCGCGTGACGCGCATTAGTCCGGCCATTGACATGACCAACCGAACGTTGATGATCGAGGCGGAAGTTCCCAATGCCAAAGGTCTGCTTCGTCCGGGCGCCTTCGTGCGAGCCGAACTGATTACCGAGTCGAATCAACCGGCGGTTTTTGTTCCTACTTCCTCGTTGGTTTCGTTCGCCGGCCTGGACAAGGTCATTACGATCGAGGACGGCAAAGCGGTGGAACGTCTGGTGAAAATTGGGCGAAAAGAAACCGATCGGGTGGAAATTCTGGATGGTCTCGAGCCGGGTGAAAAGGTGGTGGTGCGCCCGGGGAATCTGGTCGGCGGGACGCCGGTGACCATCGCCCAGAAATGACGCGGAGCCTGCCATGCAAAAGCTAGCGGAAATCAGTATTAAGCGGCCCGTTTTCGCGGCCATGCTGATCATGGCGATGGTTGTGGTCGGCGCTGCCAGCTATTTCCGGCTGGGCGTGGACCGTTTTCCGCAGGTCGATTTGCCCACCGTGGCGGTTCGTACGACACTTCCCGGCGCATCGCCGGAGGAAGTGGAGTCGTTGGTCTCCGACGTGGTCGAAGAGGCCGTCAACACAGTTGAGGGCATCCGCGAGCTCCGGTCGATTTCCGGGCAGAACAGCTCCATCATTGTGGCCACGTTCGATCTGAAGCGGAACATCGACGTTGCGGCTCAGGACGTACGGGATCGTGTCGCGACTGTTGTGCGGCGGCTGCCCCGGGATGTCGATCCGCCGGTGATCTCCAAGTTCGACAACGAGTCGAGCCCGGTGATGACAATCGCGCTGGCTGCGGACCGCTCTGTCCGAGAGCTGACGGAGATGGCCGACAAGATCGTGAAGCCGCAGATCGAACGATCGGCCGGAGTCGGCGAAGTGCAGATCGTCGGCGGCCTGGAACGCGCAATCAATATCTGGGTCGATGCGGACCGTTTGGCGGCGTACCGCATGCCGATTACGGCTGTGGCCGAGGCGCTGCAGCGCCAAAACGCGGATGTTCCCGGCGGCAACGTGACATCCGGCGCGCGCGAGGAAACGCTTCGTACCATCGGCAAGCTGAACAACTCACGCGACTTCAACGACATCGTCATTCAGACGATCAACGGGGCTCCTATCCGTGTGTCCGATATTGGCTATGCCGAGGATGGCACCAAGGAGCAGCGGTCGCTCGCGCGGCTTGACGGCGTTCCGACCGTAACGATGAATATACGCCGGCAGTCCGGCGCCAATACGGTTGCGGTCATTGCGGATGTCAAAGCCAATATGCAGCGTGTGATTCCGCAGCTTCCTTCCGACGTCAAGATGGAAGTGATTCGAGATCAGTCCCGCTATATCGAGCTCGCCCTGCACGAGATCAACGTCCACTTGGTTTTGGGAAGCATCCTGGCCTGCCTGGTGGTGTTGGCATTTATGCGAAGCTGGCGCAGCACCTTGATCGCCGGCGTGGCCATTCCGGCCTCAGTTATCTCGACGTTCGCGATGATGGAGGTCCTGGGCTTTACCCTCAACAGCGTCACTATGCTGGCGCTGGTGCTGATGGTCGGTATCGTCATCGACGATGCCATCGTGGTGCTCGAGAATATCTTCCGGTTCGTGGAAGAAAAGAAGATGACGCCGTTTGATGCGGCGCGCGAGGCCACCCGCGACATTGGCCTGGCGGTGCTGGCTACCACCTTGAGCCTCGTAGTCATTTTCGTGCCCGTCTCGTTTATGTCGAGTGTGTCGGGACGCTTCCTTTATCAATTCGGCATTACGGCCGCAGTCTCGATCATGGTCAGTCTGCTGGTGTCGTTCACGCTGACTCCGATGATGAGTGCGCGGTTGCTGAAGGCCGAGGGTCACAATCACAGTGACGCCGCGTCTCGAAAGGGCTTCTACAGCAGAATCGATCGATCTTACACGGCGATGCTCCGGTTCTCCATGAGTCATCGCTTGCTGGTTTCGGCCATTGGCCTGGCAGTTGTCCTGACATCCATCCCTCTTTACAAGACGGTTCGCCAGGAATACATTCCGAGCGATGTCGACGAAGCGGAGTTCGAGATCAGAGTCACGGGGCCCGAGGGCGCCAGCATGGCCGCCATGGACGATGTGATGCATGCCATCGAGAAGGATCTACGGGAAATACCGGCGATCCGCACCATTTTGGTCGATGTTGGCGGTGGATTCCTGGGCGGCATTAACCAGGGCGAAGCTTATATTCGGATCGCTCCCCATGACGAGCGAAGCTGGTCCATCACTCGCTTTCTAAAAGATCTGGTCCGTCTGCGGCCGCAGGATTCGTTCAAGGGAAATTACACACAGCGCGATGTCATGACCGAGGTCCGCCAGACATTGCGAAAGTATCGCGATCTGCGTGTGAGCGTTCGAAATGCCCCATCGTTCAATATCGGTGGCGGGAACTGGGATATCGATTTCGTAATCCGCGGGCCGGAGCTCGAGAAGCTGGCCGAGTATGCGGAAGAATTGCGGGCGAGATCACAAGAGTTAAGCGGTATCGTCGACGCAGATACTACTTTGAGGTTGAACCGCCCTGAGTTGCGCGTCGAGATTGACCGTAAACGTGCCGCTGATCTGGGAGTTTCGACCGAAGACGCCGCGCGTGCTCTGCGTGTGATGGTGGGTGGCGAAGAAGAAGTCACCCGGTTCCGCGATCCGCAGGTAAACGAAGACTACGATGTGCAGTTGCGCGCGATGGAGAGGTACCGCGGCGATCCTCGCTCGATTGAACAACTTTACGTGCAGCGCGCCAACGGCGAGATGGTTCGTCTGGACAGCCTGGTGGAGATCGTACCTTCTACCAGCCCGACGCGTATCGACCGGCTCGACCGGCAGCGGCAGGCGAGTGTCCGCGCCAGCGTTGGACCGGGTTATGCTCTGGCCGATCGTCTCGAAGTACTTCGTCAAGCTGCGGAGGATATGAATATGCCTGCCGCCTACTCGACAACGATTTCGGGCAAGGGCCGTGAGTTCGAGCGCACCGGCATTGAGTTTCTTTTTGCTTTCGCCCTTTCTATTGCCTTTATGTACATGATTCTGGCATCGCAGTTTGAAAGCCTGATTCATCCGCTCACGATCCTCCTGTCGCTGCCGCTCTCGGTACCGTTCGCACTGCTGTCTCTGTGGGCCACTGACAATACGTTGAACCTTTATTCCGCGCTTGGCATTCTGGTGCTGTTTGGGGTCGTGAAGAAAAATTCCATCCTTCAGATCGACCATATGAACAATTTGCGGGCGAAAGGCATGGAACGTTATGAGGCGATCATGCAGGCGAATCGCGACCGGCTGCGGCCAATCCTGATGACCACTTTGGCGCTTGTCGCCGGTATGCTTCCGCTTGCCGTTGGCGTTGGGCCTGGCGCGGAAGAACGGCGCGCTGTCGCAGTAGTGGTCATTGGAGGACAGACGCTGTCACTGCTGTTGACCCTGCTGGTGACCCCTGTGGCTTATTCGCTTTTCGACGATATCGCCAACAAGCTGCGGCCAAAACGGAAGCACCCGGAGGCGCATGCCGTCGAGCCGGGCCAGCACCTGCCGGAACCCGTCGGCGCGCAGTTCTAAGTCCGTTCACTTTGCTTGGTGGCCGCCGCCGCGGCGAAGAATCGCTCGACGTCTTCAATCTTTGTCGAGAATGCGTACGGCGGAAGACTGTCGAAAAACAGCTGGCCATAGCGTGTTTTGGTGATCCGGTTATCGAGGAGCGCCAGCACTCCGCGATCCGTGCGGCTGCGGATCAGTCGTCCGAAGCCCTGCTTGAGAGTAAGAGCCGCGCCTGGAATCTGATAGTCGTAGAACGCATTCCCGCCGCTTTCCTGAATCGACCGGATTCGCGCATCGACCACCGGGTCGCTGGGGACTGCGAATGGCAGCTTGTCGATAATGACGCAGCTTAGCTGTTCGCCTTGGACATCCACGCCTTGCCAGAATGCGGACGTTGCAAACAATACGGAATGCGGCGTAGTCCGAAAGTCTTCTAGCAATGCATGCTTGGGCGCAGTGCCTTGTAGTAACACCGGATACTCCAAGTGTGGCGCGACCGCCTGATGGATCACCCGCATTTGCTGGTAGCTGGTGAAGAGTACGAATGCGCGTCCCCTGCTGTGCTCTAAAATCTTGAGAATCTCGGCGGCGGCGGCGGGGGCAAAAGCCATGCTGCGAACATCCGGCAGATACTGTGGAACGTAGAATAATGCCTGTCGCGCGTAGTCGAAGCTGCCTTCGACGTAAGCGGTTCGGGCATTTCGCAAGCCCAGACGCGTGCGCACATAATCAAACTCGCCGGCGACTGCGAGGGTTGCCGAAGTCAGGATGACAGAGTCAATCTGCTCAAACAGCTTCTCGTCCAGCAAGTTCGAAACATCGATGGGTGTGGCTTGCAGGAAGCGCGCCCGGCCTCGCTTTTCGATCCAAAATACGTAGTTGCGATCGCCGGATTCCATCCAGAATTTCAGCTTGTCGGAGATTTCCTTCGTCCGGCGGAAAAGGGGAAACAGCTCTTCCGGGCCGTCTTTTACTAACTGCAGATGAGCGGAAATCAGCTCCAGCGCGAGCAGCAGGTCTTCGTAGGCTTCCCGGTTTGCTTCGAGAAACCCTTGCTGCCGGTTGAACCCTTGCCGTCCCTCGGCTTCACCGAACCGCCGGAAGAAGTCGCCCGCTTTGTCACTGACGGTGATCAAAGCGCGGTCGATTTCCTGAGACCCGAACTGCTTTCGCCGCGCCAGCGTTGCGATATCCTGTGCCAGATCCTCAATCTGCAGGTTGCTGGTGGACATACCGAAGTACTGGCCGCAGACGTCTTCGAGCTCGTGAGCTTCGTCGAAAATCGCCGCGCTGTAGTTCGGAATGATTCCGCCGAAATCATCCTGTTTCACGGCCAGATCGGCAAAAAACAAGTGGTGATTGACAACGATCAAATCGCTCTCGGCAGCGCGCCGCTGCATCTCTGTTAGAAAGCAGCGTTCGAACTGAGCGCATTTCTGTCCGGTACAGCGATCCCGCTGCGCATTCATCTTTGTCCAGGCAGTTGAATTTTCAGGTAGCGACTTCAACTCCGCGCGATCACCGGTTTCCGTGTGCTTTTCCCATTCGCGGATCACGCGAAAGTCGGACACCTCCTCGATGCCCTCGAGCGTGGGCTCGCGTTCGGCATCGTACACTTTCTGCCGGCAAAGATAGTTGGCGCGCCCTTTCATGAGAGAGACGCGGAGAGGCTGCTCGAAATGCTGCTGGAGAAATGGGATGTCCTTAAAGAAAAGCTGTTCCTGTAGATTCTTGGTGCCGGTGGAGATCACCACCCGCCGCTGCGACAGAATCGCAGGAACAAGATAGGCCAGGGTTTTTCCGGTGCCCGTGCCTGCTTCGACGATGAGGTGGCGTTTGTCCGCCAAGGCGGACTCTACGGCTTCGGCCATCTCCAACTGGCCTGGACGGAACTCGTAGTTGGGATGCCATTTTGAGAGTACGCCGCTTCTCGAAAAGAACTGCCGTGCCGTCAGACCCGCTTCTCCTTCCAGCGCCCGCGCTTGAAAATCAACGCCGCGACCACCGCCATGAGCGACTCACACAGCATTATGGCGATAAACACGCCGCGCGGCCCGATGCCGGCTGGTTTTGCCAGGATATAGGCCAGCGGTATCTGGATGGCCCACTGGCATCCTAGATAGATCCACGTGGGAGTCCAGGTGTCGCCCGCGCCATTGAACGCCTGTACCATCACCATCCCGAAGCCAAAAAAGACATAACCATAAGCGATAAAGCGAAGGCAATCGACACCGGTGGCAACGACCTCCGGCTCTTTTGAGAAGAAGCCGATCATCGGCTCCGCAAAAACAACAAACAGAACCGTGACAAGGCCCAGGAATATCGAATTGTAGATCCCGCAGCGCCATACACTTTGCGCGGCGCGCTCCGGCTTTCCAGCACCCAGATTCTGACCTACCAGCGTCGCGGCTGCGTTGGCGAGCCCCCAGGAAGGAAGGATCGCAACAACGATGATCCGGATAGCGATCGTTGTGCCGGCAAGCGCCGCCGCGCCGAACATCGCCACGATCCGGATCTGCGCCGGCCAGCTGGCATGCCCGACCAGAAACTGAAATATACCGGTTCCTGCGATTTTCCCCAGAGCCTTCAATGTCGCAATATGCGGGAGCAAGTGCGATAGCCGGATCACCACGCGGCCGCTGCCGCCGAAAAGCTGCGAAAGCTGATAGACCACTCCGCTGGACCGGCCAATAGTGCTGGCAATTGCTGCTCCTTCGACGCCCATCTCCGGAAACGGGCCCCAGCCGAAAATCAACAGCGGGTCGAGAACGATATTGATCGCGTTACCGATCCATAGCGATCGCATGGCAACACTCGCATCCCCGGCGCCACGGAAAATAGCATTGATCAGAAACAGAAGCATGACCGCGGGTGCGCTGCCAAAAACGATCCGCGCGTAAGTATGCCCTGCCGTAACCACCGACGGTGTGTCGGCCATCGCCGACAAAATCTTCCCGCCGAAGACGATCCCCAACACGGAGATCACAAGCGCAATGGAAATCCCCGCCAACAGCCCCTGGCCTGCCGCCAGGCGTGCACCTTCGGTATCCTTTTCGCCAATGCGGCGCGCTACAGTGGCTGTAATTGCGATCGAAAGTCCCATCGCAACCGCAAAAACCAGCACAAGGATACTCTCTGTTAGACCGACCGCGGCAATGGCGTCGTCGCCAAGACTCGACACCCAAAACACGTTGACAATGCCAAAAAGCGACTCCATGGCCATCTCGAGGACCATGGGAATTGCCAGCAAAAGGATGGCGCGATCCAGGCTTCCGGCCGTAAAATCCTGATGTGAGCCACGCAATGCTTCGCGGATGGATTCCCAAAGCGACGCCTTGGGGGCAGCGACAGAGGTGGCCATGACCCAGTTTATGACGCACCGGCGTCTGCTGCTTTTCGTGTTCTCGGTAGCGACGGTGTTCGGGCTGCTGCAGGGCGTTTACCGAATCCATAACGATCTCACTTACGGCCACAAGACAAACGCTGCGATGCACGTGTTTTGCGAATTGTCATCAACATTCGCGGCGGGCATTCTCTTCCTCGTACTTCTGCCGTTCGTCCGGCGATTTCGGATTCGCCGAAACAACCTCGCTCGTGTCATTCCACGTCATGGGTTGATCCTGATCGTCTATTCGCTTTCGCATACCGCATTGATGTGGCTGATTCGCGCGCCGCTGTTTCCCCTGTTCGGTTGGGGTCGCTACGACTACGGCGCCTGGCCTGAACGTTTCGTCATGGAGTTCGCCGCAGACATCCTCACATACATCGGCTATGTTTGTGTCGCCCATTTTGTGTGGCTTTACCAGGACAGCCGCGAACGGGAGGCCATTCTGGTACGCGCGCAACTGCAGGCGCTACAAGCCAGGCTGGAGCCGCATTTCCTGTCGAACTCCTTGAATGCAATCTCCAACCTGGTGTATGAAGATCCGCGCCGGGCGGATGAGATGATCGGGCGGCTGAGCGAATTGCTCCGCCGCGTACTGCGAGCCGATGCGGTTGTCCCGTTGAAGGA
>CAYTVP010000050.1:0-16482 GCA_964441675.1 uncultured Solibacteraceae bacterium
CCAAACTTCCGGGTCGTACTCGAGCATCAGGTGTCCACGCATGAAAGTACGCCGGATCCAGGGTTCCGTTTCAAGAAAGATTTTCTTGGAACGCGGATAGCGAAACTCAAAGTTGCCAAGAATACGTGTACGATCCGGATCGGCCGCAGAGATTCGCCGCTCGCCATTGATGAACCAACTGTCCCGTTGATAGATGTTAATCGCTTCGGCGACGTTTGGCGGTATCAGCTCGCCGCCCTTGCCGATGCTGTCGACCAGTGCGACGAAGAGTACGGGGTATCCCAGATCGTTCAGCCGCGCCGCAAGCCGTACCGTTGCCGATCCACCCAGGCTTTGTCCAAACAGAACCAGTCTGGCCTTTCTCGGGTCCGGAAACGCTTTGGTTATTAACTCCTCGGCGAGGTTCAGCTTGTGGTTCTCTACGGTTTCTACGTAAACGCCCGGAATGTCTTTGTCGCGGATTTTCAGTGCGATACGCCGGACGATGCGCTGTTCGGCATCCCAGCGCTCCCATCCGCCCACAACGCCGACCACCAGCGTGTCCCCCTCTTTGAGCGGTAGCGGTACGGTGAAGTCGGAAAATACCTGATTTTTGCTGTCGGCCATCAGGCCGCACGACAGCACGATCGCTATAAAAACTCCGCGCGGCATCTCAAAATTAAAAAGACGCTTGAGACATTCGCGAGGGTTCAGACAATTGCGGCTCAAAAAAAGCCCGGGCCCTATCTTAAAGGACCCGGGCTGATCCGTCATGCTTGGTTAGCGGAGACAGAATCCGATTGATTTCACACCTGTTTGGTTACCAATCGGAGCATTGTTCACAATTGCGCGGTCGCTTGCCCACGACTGAAGAACATAGCCGCACTTGGCCATCCCCGTCGTGTTGAGGCTCCAGGTGCCGCTTTTCTCGGTCAGGGTCGAAACAGCGGGCGTTACGGTCAGAGTTCCGCCTGCGGGTGCAACACTGATGGCCACTCCACCCATGTGCGGATCTGTGCCGCTATAGGTACCGCTCAGTACATCGCCGGGATTTATGTCCGAACACGGCGTCACCGACGTCAGCTCGAATGAATGGTCCGGCGCGGTATTGTCGACCATGATCTTCACGGCATTCGAAGAGATCAGCGCGAGCGTTACGGGATCTTCGATGTCGATCCGGATCCATCTGGGGCCGGTCATCCCGGTTGTATAGAACCGGAACAACACATTCTCATCCACAAATGTGTAGTCCGGCCCAATCGCATCCACCTGATATCGGTAGAATCCGTCCGAATCAACGGACTGCGTGATATCGGTTTGGGTCACGATCGCCCCAGTCCACACATCGATGGAGATCGTGAAGTCGTTGGCGATGGGCGTAAACGAAGACCCGTCGGTCGAAACCATAACCTTGTAGCGCAACTTCGTGCCGGTCACGGAATGGTTGGGATGGTTCAAGATGTACCCCGACACCATCACCTCTCCGCCGAAGGGCGCCAGATTCACCGTGAACGGCGAAGTCGCGGTTGCAAGGCCGCTTCCATCGATGTGATCGGTCGAGACGCGTCCCATGGCAGTAATAAAAGGCAGCGGCTTGTCGCCTTGTTGTGTACCTGGGAAAAGGAATACCAGAGTGTCCTCGCGATTTCCCCATACCGGCACGTGGTTCGGCATGTTGGGTGGAGGCGGCACTGCCCAGGACAGAATCGCCCGCATCTTCACCAGCCGCGGCTCAGTGCACGGGCGCCTGTGTTTCTGAAGGTTGACGGGCAGATATGCGGCATAGCGCAGCCCTTCGGGCGGAATGCCGGAAATATCGTTCACGCCGACCGAAGCGGTTCCCATGTACTCGAATCCGGCTCCGAAATCCATGTAGAACGCGATGAACTCGCGGCTGCCCTTGGTGCACAGCGACCCCGAGTATCCCGCCGATTTCTTTACATGGATAATGCCCGTCAGTTCATCGAGGAACGGACCCGGTTGCAGTCCGATGCAGGTCAGCTCCTCGTAACTCGTATTTCCATCCGTCGGCGCAACAATCGCATCGATGATTTTCGATATATCCACTCCGACGGCGCTCTCGAGCAATTTCATCTTCTCGAACGCGAGCGATGGATCGAATCCCGGCGTCAGTGCCGCGGGGCTCGCCTGCACTTCGTGAAAGGCTGGAAGCATTACACGGTGCGGCTCCAGCTTCGCCGCCCTGGCGGTCTTGGCAATGTATTCAATCGAGGCTTCCGGCTTCTTCAACTTCACCGTCTGCCCCGTATCGATCATTTCGAGAACAGACGGATTGAGTTCAGGTAACACGCCGATATCGATAAACCGATAAGGATCAACCTGAATTACCGCTTCGACGCGGTTGCCCCAAACCGGCATCCAGTTCGGATTCGGTGGAGGTGGTACCTCCCACGAAAGAATGGCGCGGACACGGATCAGATTCTCAACACGACAGAATTTTCGCGGCGGTTTAATCTTTTTTTCGACTGCATACTCCAGGCGCGAATTATGGTCGATGTTGTAAACCTTGAACGACGTCAGCCCTTGATCCTGCCAGGTTGCGCCGTTATCGAACGAAAGAAAGAACCGGACATACTCTTCCGTTCCGGCGCCGCACGGGCCGGTGCCGTATCCGGTTTCCCGATTGATGTAGACAACGCCCTTCAGCATGTTGAGTTCCGGTTGGAACCCGACGCACCCAAGGCGTTCATACGCAGTACTTCCGGCAAGCGGGAAAACGACCTGCGTGGCCGCCTTCTCCAGATTTCCGAAGTAGTTTTGATTAGCCGCAAGATAAGCCCGGAAGTTCTGTCTCAGTTTCGGAAACTCCGCTGGAACCGGCTCGAAATCCTGCTGTTTGTCGATAGCCATTTTGTGAATTCTCCTGTGAGATTCATCGCCGGGCCCGGCGTTACTTTTGATCTCGCTAATGCAGTGAGCGGAGAAGGCCGCGATGTTGCAGTTTGTGCGAGAGTTTACGGATGCATCGGAAAGCCGGACGCAAAACTCGCCGGAAAGTAGAGGATTTCTCTTAATTAACGGTGTGCCGCGCTCGGTGGCTATAAGGCAATCAGCCCGCTACGTAGGCCGATCGATACAGCCTCCGTCCGGCTGTTGGCGTGCAGTTTATCGAGCAGGCTGGCAACGTGAAACTTCACTGTATGTTCGGAGATACCAAGCCGGTATGCCGCTTCCTTATTTCCCAAGCCTTCGGCAAGCAGGCGGAGCACATCGATCTCCCGAGGCGTCAACGGCTCGTCAAGAGACAAGGCATCCGCGCGGGTTGCGGTGACAAGCGCATCGAGAAACTGCGGGTGAACGATCACCAGTCCTGCCGCAACAGCCTCAACCGCGGCGGCCAACTCGCCATCCGTCACCTGAGTAGGAAGAAGACCGCGGATGCCCGAACGCAACGAGGCGCCCGGCTGATCGGTCAACAGAATTACCGGCGGGCCTTCGGGTGGTGCCTCGCCTTCGGCGATCAGAACGTCGGCTTCGGCGGCGGAGTAAACAATCTCGAAGCCATTCGAATCGTCCGCGCCGGAGCCGCCCGCACCGCGGAGCATCGCTTCCAATCCCGCTTGGACAACAGGCGAGCGGGCCGCCACCCGCACTTTAATCAAGCAGCCATTGCCTCCACAGGCTTGAGAGCCAATGTCGTTTCGCGAATGCTCCGCCGGTCGCCCCGCAGAAACCGGAGCGAAAGAGTTTGCTCGCCGCTTCGCTCCGCGTTCTCGATCGCCCAGCTTAAATCGTCGAACGATTCAAATGGTTGATCGCCGGCAGCCACCAGGATGTCGCCAACCATCAGCGACGCGCTCGCCGCCGGACTGCCGGGCGAAACATCCACTACAACCAACGCCGGAGCTTGGCGCGAGCGGAAACGCACCGTCACCGGGCGCACCGCGACTCCGACAAGCACGCGCCGGCCTTCCCGCGCCAGAAAGTCGCCGACATCATTTGACGGCACAGCAAGTCCCAGTCCTCCCGCAACCACCATCGAGTTGATTCCAACAACGCGGCCTCGGGCATCGGCCAGCGGACCGCCGGAATTCCCGGGCGCCAGGCGCACGGTGGCCTGAACGTAATCCCGCCGCAATATCCCCGGCAGAGGGCCGACAGTATGAACAACTCCCGTCGTCAATGCGCCGACGAATCCCAACGGATTGCCGACGGCGATCACAACTTCGCCGGCGCGAAGCTTGGACGAATCCGCACGCGGAGCGGCTTCCAATCCGGGCGCCTGGATACGAAGCGCCGCCAAGTCGCGCGAATCGTCGCGAAACAGTGTCGATGCCGGGTAACGGCGTCCGTCCCACAACGTGATCTCCGACGAATCGCCGCGCGCCACGTGCGCGTTTGTAATGATCAACCCCGATGGCTCCCAGATCACGCCGGAGCCTTGACCTTCGCTACCCACGCCTACATGAACCGTTGAACGGCGGAGGTGCTCCGCAATTTCTCCGAATCCAGCAATCATTTGGAACGATCTCCCAACCGGACATCCTTTTCGATGTTCTGGCCGCCCCTTACGATGCGCGCAGTTACTACGTCGCCCGGCGCGTGGCTGGAAAGAAAGGCCTGCACATCCTCCGGATGAGCAACAGCTTCACCGTTCAGCGAAATCAACACGTCGCCCACCAGGAGGCCGGCCTGACCGGCGCCCGCGTCCGCTTCGACCGACAATAGAATCACGCCCTCGCCGTCGGGCAGCTTTACGGATTGAAGAGCGACGCCCAGAAATCCCCTCGCCACTCTTCCCTTGGTTCGCAATTCGCCGACCACGCGCGTCAGCGTCGAAATCGGAATCGCAAGCGGAGAAAGACGGGAAAGCCCATCGGAAGCGATTCCGGCAAACGTTCCCCGGGCATCGACCACGATTCCGCCCGTCGACCCCGGATAGAGGCTCATATCCAGCCGCAGAAACTGATCGAGTTGGCCGCCTCGCCACGTCCTCCATGGTCCGCCGGCTGCGCTGAGAATACCCAGAGAAGCCGTCGGGCCTGTATCCGCGTTTCGCCCTACGGCGATCAGTAATTCGCCGGGCTGCCGGACATCCGGCGACTCGGGGATAGAGATGGGTTCTCCGCCGCCCGTGTATGACAGCACCGCGATACCGGTGGCGGAATCCCGCCCGGCCAAAGCCGCGGAAGTCCGGGTGCCATCCGGCAACGTGACGTGGATATCCTCGTCGCGGGCAATGGCATTGTCAGCCGTGACGATTGTACCCTCATCCCAAATCACACCACTTGCGGTGACACGAGGGCGAGCATGTACAGTTGCCACAGATCGCGCTGCCGTGGCAACAATCTCCGATATCGTCGCGGAAAGCTGTACGAGAGGATTCTCCATGTCTTGATGATGTGCCGTTGCGGGGGATTGCGCATCAGCAGATCGGACAATCATTCCCTGGTCAAGTGGGTAGGTTGCCACTGAAGGTTCATTGTCGATTCTTTTGTAGCAACTCTTTTGTAACCACGGCTGTCTGCTACGTTGAGAATCGATGCTCGAAACGAATCCGTTTCAAGATCCGCTGCGTTTTGAGCGGCGTGTTCCTTCCTGCGCAATCGTCATTTTTGGAGCCAACGGAGATCTCGCACAACGAAAACTGCTGCCCGCGTTGTACCGCCTTGCGTTCGAGCGCCGCTTTCCTCCGGGACTTGTAATCCTGGGCAATTCGCGTACCGCCATGACCGACGAGCAATTTCGGGAGAAAATGCGCGAGGCCGTAGAGAAGCATCTGGAAGATAGCCCGTTCGACACCGAGCTATGGGACTCGTTCGC
The DNA here is from genome assembly GCA_964441675.1 of uncultured Solibacteraceae bacterium. Classification (GTDB taxonomy): domain Bacteria; phylum Acidobacteriota; class Terriglobia; order Bryobacterales; family Bryobacteraceae; genus JAPKYZ01. Next base: position 5,764 of record CAYTVP010000050.1, read on the forward strand.
CGAAGGGCTGTTTTACGTCGCTGGAGACATTACGGACCAGCAGTGCTTTGAAGCCATCCGCAATCGCCTTCAGGATCTGTCGAAGGAGCGTCCGACCGGCGGCAACGTTATTTTCTACTTGTCGACGCAGCCCAGCCACTATATTCCAGTCATCGAAGGTATCGGCGCGGTTGGATTGGAGAAGAGTGTCGAAGGCTCCGGTTGGACGCGGATCGTGATCGAGAAACCGTTTGGGCATGACCTCGAAAGCTCAGCCGCCCTCAACGAAGCGGTTCACAGAGTTTTCGATGAAAAGCAGGTTTACCGCATCGACCACTACCTGGGTAAGGAAACGGTACAGAACGTTCTCGCGTTCCGCTTCGGTAACGGCATTTTCGAACCGCTTTGGAATCGCCGCTATGTCAGTCATGTCCAGATTACGGCGGCGGAATCCATCGGCGTCGAAGGGCGAGGTGGATATTATCAGGAAGCTGGCGCCCTGCGCGACATGATCCAGAATCACCTGCTGCAGGTGATGGCCACGATTTCAATGGAGCCTCCTCCCGTGTTCGAGCCGGATGCCGTGCGCGACGAGCGCGCAAAGCTGCTGCGATCCATTCGCATCATGAAGCCGGAGGAGGTGGCGGCAAATGCGGTCGCCGGGCAATACGGGCCGGCACGTATCGGCAACGAAGATGCCGCCGGATTCCGCCAGGAAAAAGGCGTTGACGCGGAGTCGCAGACGGACACTTACGCCGCCGTCACTTTTTTTGTCGATAACTGGCGCTGGGCTGGTGTTCCGTTCTATATACGATCCGGCAAGCGGCTACCGCAGCGCGTGACAGACATCGCCATTCATTCCAATAGCGCCCCCCACTCCGTCTTTGGAGATGCGCCGGTTCTTTCGAGAAGCGGCCGCGGGCCAAATCTTTTGATCCTTCGCATTCAACCGGAAGAAGGCATTTCTTTACGATTTCTATCGAAACAGCCCGGCGATGGAATGCGTCTTCGTCCCGTCTCCATGGATTTCAATTACGGAACCAGTTTCGGCGAGCGGTCGCCTTCGGCATACGAAACGCTGCTGCTGGATGTGATGGCGGGCGACTCGACCCTCTATACGCGACAGGATATGGTGGAAGCGAGTTGGGAGGCCGTGCAGCCCATTCTGAACGTATGGGCGGAAACAAAGTTTGAATTCCCCAACTACGCCGCGGGGACCTGGGGTCCGGCCGCTGCTGACGAGATGCTCGCGAGGCACGGACATATCTGGAGAGTGCCTTAACAATGACTGGACCCGTAAAGGCCGAAAAGCTGCTCGCAGATCTCGAAAAGGTCTGGGCCAATCTCGGTAAAGAGCAGGACACATCGGGCGGAGTCTTGCGCGCCGCGGCGATGACCCTGGTAGCGCTGGTTCAGGATAACGCCCATCCCATCGATATCAGCGACACCGTCAGCGAGATCATGCAGGATCATCCCAGCCGCGCAGTCGTGATCCGTATCGCTCCCGACCGGCCGGAACCTTTGGATGCGAGTGCCTCTGCCTTCTGCTGGAAACCATTCGGGCGGCGGCAGCAGATTTGTTGCGAACAGATTGAGATTCGCGCCACACCCGAATCATTGGGCGATGTTCCCGCTGTACTGCGGGGTCTGATGGTGCCGGATCTGCCGGTCGTTCTTTGGGCGAGAAGCCCCGGACTACTCGACTCGCCGGCGATCGATGCTTTTCTCGATCTCTCGGATAAGGTGATTATCGAGTCCAGGGGATTTGCCGATTGGCGCGGACTGATGGCGAAGGTGGTGGCCTGGAATCGGGCGGGCCGCGTCGTCGCCGATTTGGCGTGGGTGCGGATCACCCGCTGGCGCGAGATCATCGCGCAGCTTTTTGAGAAGGATGATCTGCGGAACATCTTTTCAATCCGTAACATCCGCATCGTGCACTCGTCGCCTGAGCCAGGCCCTGCCGCTACATACCTCGCGGCATGGCTGCGTCTGACGACGCAATCCGGCGCGGCTGTCCATTTCGAGCAGGCCGGCGAGACAACCACCTGGCAAATCCAGGAAGTGAACCTCTCCGGAGATGGGTTGGACGTCTCGATCCGCCGCACGGATCACGGTGTTGTCCACATCGAGACGAATCATCTCAGCACCTGCGCCGTGTTCCGGCAATTGAAAGAAGCCGATCTGCTGCGCGAGGAGCTGTCCATCGCCGGCGAAGACACAATTTTTAAGAAGGTTCTCGCCACTCTGTGAATACGACGCACGTTTTCGATACACCTACTGAAGCCGCCGAAGCTTGCGGCGCCGCTATTCTCGGATACTTGCGCGATGCCGTCCAGGCCAATGGCGCGGCGACCGTCGCGTTCTCCGGCGGAAACACTCCGAAGTTGATGTTTTCCTGGATGGCGCGCCAATCGTTTGACTGGAGCCGGGTTCATATCTTTTGGGCGGATGAACGCTGCGTTCCGCCGGACAGCCCCGAATCGAACTACCGCATGACACGCGAAGCACTGCTCGACCATATCCAACCCGGCGGCATTACGCGCATCGAAGGCGAACTGGAGCCCGCGGCAGCGGCGGCTCGATATCGCGCGGCGCTCGACCGGCTTCCCGGCACGCCGGCGGCGTTCGATGTCCTTCACCTCGGCATGGGCGATGATGCGCATACGGCCAGCCTGTTTCCCGGGCTTTCAGAAACGCAGGATCGCGACGGACAGGTCGCGGCGGTATGGGTGGAGAAACTGGCCCGGCACCGGATTACTTTGTTGCCCGCAGTCCTGCTCGCGGCCCGGCAGACCGCGATGCTGGTTACAGGCGCCGACAAGGCTTCGCCGCTACAGATTGTCTTCAAGGGAAAACCGGACTCGCTTCTCTATCCGGCCCAAATCGTTCATCGCGAGGGCCGCGCGGTGGATTGGTTCCTCGATAAGGCCGCGGCAGCGCAAATTTAGCAGGCTTGCCACCCCGTCCGGTACGTGAAATCCTGGAGGGGTGCGATCCCGAATTTGCAGCGCGTTGTTTTTGGCCGCTTTTTCGGCCGTCTCCGGCATAAGCGCAACGGCAGCCCCGACGTGGACAAAGGACGTAGCTCCGATTGTCTTTCGTAGCTGCTCCGGATGTCACCGGTCGGGCGATATCGCGCCGATGTCGTTTTTGAACTATGCCGAGGTTCGCCCGTGGGCGAAGGCAATCCGTTCGTCGGTGGCGCTGCGCCGGATGCCGCCGTGGCATGCCGACCCTAAGATCGGGCACTTCGAGAACGATCCGCGGCTCACCGAGGCTGAAATTGCCACTATACGGGAATGGGTAGACGCAGGTGCTCCGGAAGGCGACACTAAGGATCTCCCGCCCGCGCCTAAGTTTGCAGAAGGCTGGAAACTGGGCGAGCCCGATCTGGTGTTCGACATGGGCCAGGATTACGTTGTCGAAGCTACCGGGCCGGATGAGAACGTCACATTTACCGTGGAGATGAATCTCGACAAAGACATCTGGGTTGCCGGCGTCGATTTACAGCCGGGCAATCGCAAAGTAGTCCATCACGCGCACATAAAAGTGGTTTCACCGGTCAAGGCCGTCCCAAAGAGCCAGCCGTCTATCGATCCAGCGCTCGATATGAAGAAATTGATGATCCGCGAAGGAAGCGAATCCTGGCTGAAGATGGATGCTCCCGTCATTGACGATGGCTGCAGTCACCCGGGCGGCGGCGATTATCCGGGAGTCGATCGCGAAGCAGAAGCCGTGTTGGCCTCGTTTCTGCCCGGTCGTGACCCGGACCGCTGGCCTGCGGGCTACGCCAAGAAAATTCCGGCCGGCTCGAAGCTGCAATTCCTGATTCATTATTCACGGACATCCGGAAAGCGTGAGACCGATCGGACTCGCGTGGGCTTCATTCTGGCTAAGGAGCCGCCGAAATTCGAAGTGAAACGCCGCGATCTGCACAACCATTACTTCCTGATTCCGGCAGGAGCCGAGAATCATCAGGTAACGGCCTGCTACACGATTCCGGAAGATACCCATCTGCTTTCCTTTACCCCGCACATGCACTATCGCGGAAAAAGTATGTTTGCCGAAGTGACCCGGCCGGGTTCGACGAAGCCGGAAACGATCATCTCGATTCCGGAGTACGATTTCGAATGGCAGACCCAGTTCCATTACAAGGAGCCTGTCTTCCTGCCCGAGGGCACGCGGATTAGGATCGTTGCTCACTTCGACAATTCGGCGAACAAAAAAGGAAATCCCAACCCGAATGAAATCGTCCGATGGGGCTCACCAACCCGAAAAGAGATGATGGACGGGTGGATTGAGTACGTTACGGCGCCTCGCGGAGCCTTGTCCCGGACGGAGTCCGCATCTAGTGCCAGATAGCGCGAAGAATGCTGCGCCGGATGCTAACCGGCAACTGGTAGCGGTCGAAGTCTCGTAGTGTCGCCCAGCGCACTTCGCGCGTTTCGGCTGAAGCCCGCAAATTCACGCCGCGGGCGATGAACCGGTAGACCAGATCGTGGTGCAGGTGGTACGGCTCCTGCCCCTTGGCCGGGATGCCGTGGACATCCACGCCGATCAGGCGCGGCCGCCGCTCACCAACGATCTCGACGCCTGTTTCTTCCATTGCCTCGCGCCGGGCAGTGTCCCAAACCTGATCGTCTTCTGTTTCAATATGGCCGCCAGGAAGCAGCCAACGATCCAACCGCCTGTGATGGACAAGAAGAAACTGGCGTAGGTCGGGAGTGAGCACCGTTGCAGTGCCGGTGATATGGCCGGGCGTGAAATACGAGCGTGAGAATGGCGATGCGCCGCATTGAAGGAGCAGCAAAATCAGTTCGCGGCTCTTCATTGCAGCCTCATCGCCTTCGTCGGTAAATGCTCTTACTTGTCTGGCGACATCGCTTAGCTGCATTCGCGTTCGAGTTTAGCGAACGCGCGGCTGAGACTAGTCCTGATCGTCTTCCTTCGGACCATCGAGCTTCCTATCGAATGTCCGGATTACCGGGCCGCGCCCCTCCTGTATTTTATAGTCCTGAGGCACTTCGAACAAGTAGAGCGGCTGTTCCGCGCGGTGGACGTTGGTTGTGCGGGAAGTATGTTCCCCGAACCGGGGATCGCTGTTTTTCATCAGGATCAGCGTCTGCAACTCGGGCGAGAACCACGTCTCGGATTTGCTGATCAGCGGCTGCTCGTTTCCGATCTGGCCGGCAGGAATGGTGTGTGTCGTCCGCGTGCCCACTACCTCAATGCCCTCCATCACCTGCTTGCCAAGCTGCTCCACTTGTGGGGCGGCGGCGTTTCCAACTGTGGCCGTAGTGGAGCTAAGGACTCGTCCGGCGATCATCCCGCGGCGGGCAAATATCACATTGCCGGCCGCTCCGGGGGGCGGCGGCGGGACCGGCATAGCTGGAACAGCGGGTCCTGCCATAATGCGGGCGCCCGCAGCCCCTCCCGGACCTCCCGGTCCTCCCGATGGCGGCATTTCGATCTTTGCCGCCGTTTTGTCTTTGGTGTTCAATACGTAGTGAACGTTTGCCACAGGATCGTCAATCGTAATGATCTTGTGTGGTTCGCCTGAATCGCCGGGAGTCTCGATGGTCATTTCGCGGCGCGTTCGCCCCTCGGAATCGCGATAGAAGGCGGATGTGTTTTTCGTTACGATGCGGTTTCCGTCCCCGAGGACCTGTGTGGACTCCAACGTCGTTTCGGAAGAATAGGCGAGGCCTTTCACGACCTGCCTGCTTCCGATAAAATCCGTCATTGTAAACGCGACGGTCGGCAGCGGCCCGACGCTCGTGACATGATCAGCCTCGAACGTGACAGTCTGCGCCGCGAGAACTCCCGCCGTCAATAGACCTGCTGCTACAAATCGTTTCATCGATAATTTTCCTTTCTTGCATTCCGACCGTCTACTGCGAAACCGGGACCAGGCGCACGAAGCGAATGGCGCGCGCAGCTCCGTTATTGCTGACCACAATGTCCGCGTCAATGGGCGATTCCGCGCTCTCATAGGCCCCCGGCAATCCAAACGACGCCATGGTCCCGCGCGGGACTCGAACGCGCATCACATAGCCGTCCGGCACCCCACTGATCGCCGCGGCATCCAGCGCATAGAAATCCGTGACAATCTCACGGACTACAGGAGTCCCCGATGATACCGGACTCGCCGTCACGGGAGGCTCCGGTATAGGCGTAAACATGATCAGGATCAACGCCGTCACCGCCACGGCACCGAGCCCAAGCCAATATGGACGACGGCTCCAGCGACGGCGTCCGAGCGCCGTCCGATAGCGGCTGAACGCCGTCGTCCCGAGCGCGGGCACTGGCTCCTCCGCTCCCGCTTCCCGCAATAAATCGTCGATCTTCACGCCCACCTCGCCGCATATCGGTGACGCAGCTTCACAGCCAAAATCTGTTTACCGCGATACAGCCGCGATCGCACGGTGCCCACCGGGCACCCGAGCACCACCGCCGCCTCTTCGTAGCTCATACCTTCCATGCCGCACAACACAGTTACCTCGCGATATAAGACCGGCAAAGAACGCACCGCTTCCTGGACAACGGCAACGCGCTCCTCCCGCGCAAGCCCGGCCAGCAAATCTTCTTCTTGCTGCGGCACCTCTTCCGCCAGTTCCTCGAACTCGGCGCGATCGCCGATTTGACGCAATACCTGGTTTCGCGTGATACCGAACAGGTATGCCCGCAGCGGCCCACGCTCGGGACGCCAGCGGCCGCTATGCTCGATCAAGGCCAGAAAAGTTTCCTGCACCGCTTCTTCGGCCAATTGCGCCGAGCCTGTCATACGCCATGCAAATCGCAGCAGAGTTCCGTGGTGACGGCCGTAGAGCTCCGCGAATGCGTTCTCGTCGCCATCGGACACTCGCCGAACCAGGTCTTCATCTGCCTTCAAATCGTACTTGTCGCGAGACACAACAATAGTTCCAGAATATTTCCCACAAGGCATTTCGACGATCCGTGATACAGATAGACGGATGTCCTCGCAGGCCCGAATCTGGCAGACCACGCAATGGGGCGTATGGCTGCTGGCAATTTCCGTTTTCCTGAATTACGTCGATCGAGGCGCGCTGGCGATTGCCATGCCTCAGATCAGCCGCGAGCTTGGCCTCAACGCCAGCCAGCTCGGCATGCTCGCGTCCGCCTTTTTCTGGACGTATGCCCTGTTGCAGGTGCCAGCCGGCTGGCTGGTGGACAAATTCGACGTGAAGTGGGTATTGGCGGGAGGCTTTGCGCTATGGTCTCTTGCCACCGGGCTCACCGGCCTTGCCGGGGGATTCGCCGGCTTACTGGCGCTGCGGCTGCTGCTCGGCATCGGCGAAAGTGTGGCATATCCGGCGTACTCCCGCATCATCGCCACCCGCTTTCGGCCTGAGCAGCGAGGGTTCCCCAATGCTCTGATCGATGCCTTCTCGAAGATGGGTCCGGCGCTCAGTACCCTTGTCGGGGGCCTCGTAGTGGCAAAGTATGGATGGCGATCGTTTTTCTTTGTCATGGGAATTGGCGGAATGGTCTGGCTGATTCCGTGGATGCTGTGGCGTTCTGACGAGCGTCATGATAAATCCACCCCGGCAGTACCACAGGCACTGGCCAGTTTTCGGGAGATTTTGTCGCGGCGCGAAAGCTGGGGAACGTTCTTCGGGTTGTTGTCGCTAAACTACGCCTGGTACTTTCTGATCTTCTGGTTTCCTCCCTACCTGGTCATGGAGCGAGGATTTTCTCAGGAACGCATGGCCGTACTCGGCTCGCTGCCATTTTGGGTGATGGGCGCATCCAGCATGATCACGGGCTGGTGGTCGGATCACCTGATCAAAAACGGCAAGAGCGCCACCTGGGTCCGAAAAGGGTTCCTTTGCGGCGGCCTTCTGGGCGTGGCCGTACTGCTGTTGTTCGCTAATGCCGCTGATCCAACGGTGGCCTTGGGCGTGGTCATACTGGCCGGATTTTCCATGGGATTCGCTTCGTCCAACAACTGGGCAATCACTCAGACGCTGGCGGGCCCGGCCGCAGCCGGACGCTGGACCGGGCTGCAGAATGGGATCGGAAATTTCGGTGGCGTGCTGAGCCCGCAGCTCACCGGATTCGTTGTCGATAAGACCGGGTCCTTCTATTTGGCGTTTCTGATGACATCGCTCGTGCTGGCTGTCGGAAGCCTGCTGTATTTCGTGCTGGTACGGCGAGTTCAACCGATCGAGTGGTCCAGCCGGCGCGCTACCACCAATGTGACGTCGTCCACCGGCGGCGCTCCCGCAGCCCAGATATCCACCGACTGATTGATGGTCTCGATCAGCTCCGCCGCACCCTGCTGGCGGTTCGCTCCGATGAGATCTTGCAGGCGATCCTCGCCGTACTCTTCCATCGACCCGGGGCACGCTGCCTCGGTCACGCCGTCGCTGAATAACACCAGAGTATCCCCCGGATCGAGCTGTGTTGAGCGGGCCGTGTAAGCGGCATTGGGGAGAATCCCGAGCACTAATCCTCCGCCCTCGAGCGTCTCCACAGGGCCGGCGGCACGCGCCAGAATCGGTGGATTGTGCCCTGCGTTGCAATAAGCCATCTCACCCGTTTTCGTGTCCAGAATGGCCATGAAAAATGTAATGAACTTATTTTGCGGTGTGTTGATGCAGATGGCGCGGTTTAATCGCGCCACCAGTTGCGCGACATCGAGTGAGTCTTCCGCCAGAACCTGCACACGCGCCTGCAAGCTGGACATCAGCATCGCGGCCGGCATCCCCTTCCCGGCGACATCCGCGACGATCACCGCCACGCGGCCATCGGGATAGGAAAAGAAATCGTAGTAGTCGCCGCCGACCGTCCGGCAAGGGACGTTATAGCCGGCCAGATCGACTCCGGGCACCTCCGGCGATTTGGTCGGCAGCAGGCGTCTCTGCAAATCCGCCGCCTGTTCCAGTTCCTTGCGTGTGATTTGCTCTTCCCGCTCGACCTCGGCCAGACGGGCATTCTCGATCCGAATCGCGGCGATATTTGCCATTACCGTCACAAGATTCAAGTCGTCTTTCGAGAACTCGCGGATCATAGACGAGTCCAGGTAGAGCAGGCCGATTACTTTCTCGCTTGTCTGCAACGGCACGGCCATAAAGCTGCGTACCTTGTTCTCGACAATCGAAACCTGCTTATTGAACAGATCGTCGAGATGCGTATCGCGCACCAGCAACGACTCCTTGTCCTTCACCACGCGATCGCGAATATGCGAGCTGATCTTGAATCCTTCGCCGCGCGTTTCCTTGACAACCAATTGCCCGGCTTCGAGTGTCATCAGCACCCCTCGCGTCGCCCCTACCGCGTCGAGAGACTGATCCATGATCGTCTTGCACAGATCGGCGACAGAACGGTTGCTGGCCAGCTGGCGGCTCGCCTCCGCCAACGCCTGAGCATGTATTCCCTCTGAGGTTAGCGAAGCGCGGGAACTGGTTGTGTCCGGCTTGCTGAGTACTCTGTCGAGCGACGTGATCAGCGTCGAAGACGACGAGGAACTCGTGGTGTCGACGAACACTACGGTTTCGTTGGCCGGGCCGGACTCCTGATCGGCAAACGAAATGATCAGGTGGCCGGCCGTAATTCTGTCGCCCGGCTCCACTTTGGTGGGCGACTGTACGCGAATTCCGTTTACCAGCGTTCCGTTCTTGCTGCCCAGATCGCAGACCAGCCAGCCGCGGCCCTCCCGTTCGAAAGCCAAGTGTTGCCGTGACAGCCCATGGTCTTCCGGATAGCAAAGCTCGTTCGTGGCGGAACGACCCAGAGTTACCCGGCTCTTTTCCAGCCGTACGGCTTTCGACGCGCCATCGGGCGTGCGAATCAAGATTTCCGGGACCATGAGACTCTACACTAATTTATGTCAGGCCTCGTGAGGACGTATCTCTATTTCATTGGTAAGCCGAAGGATTCGCACCTGAACGCCGTCGCGGAGGATTTCATCCGGCGTGCCGGCCGATTCTCAGCCTGCACGATGCAGGAAGTCAGCCTCGCCAAATTCGACCCCTTTACCCGGCATCCCGGTGCCCGAACAATCTTCCTCGACCCGGAAGGCAAGGAAATGGGAACGGAGCCGTTTGTGCGTCTGTTTGAGGACGCGGAGCGGTACGGGCGTGATCTGGTATTTGCGGTCGGAGGACATGACGGCCTTCCGCCGGCCTGGCGGCGCGACGCCGACCTTCTCTTGTCCCTCTCGCCGATGACATTTCCACATGAAATGGCCCGCGCAATGATCGCCGAGCAGATCTATCGTGCGTTCGCTACGCTCCGCGGCCATCCCTATCCTCGATAAAAACACGCAGGAAATCCCACACAGCACCGGTCGTCGTGCGAAACTAAGTTTAGTTTCAATGAGTTGGTGGAAAAGGGACCAGTCTCCCATCAAGCCGCCCGAAGAGCAGGACCGCACCGTCCGCACCGAAGGGCTCTGGGTCAAGTGCGAAGGGTGCCGCCAGGTGATCTTTCGCAACGATCTGGAGAAGAACTACAACGTCTGCCCGAAATGCGGCTTCCATTTCCGGATCGAGGCCAAGCACCGGGTCGACCTGATCTTCGACGGCAACTACGAGATGTTCGATCAGAGTCTGAGCTCGACCGACCCGCTGAAGTTCGTCGATTCACGATCATACGTGGACCGGCTTGCCACAACGAAGGCGAGCACCAAGCTGAACGATGCCGTGATCAGTGTCCGGGGCTCGCTCGGGCGCCACACGGTGAATCTCTGCGCGATGGAGCTTCGATTCATCGGCG
>CAYTVP010000051.1:0-10831 GCA_964441675.1 uncultured Solibacteraceae bacterium
GGAGATTCAGTATGCTCTGGGAACTCGAAGGATTCGGTCGATTTGCGAATTGCCCACATCCGGGACTAATGTCACGCCGGCTTTTAAAAAGCATGATGTATGCCTGATTACGGGCGGTTGCGGTACCGTCGGCATGATTGTCGCCCGGCATCTTGCGTCGAAGTACCAAGCCAATTTAATCCTGACGGGTCGCTCTTCGCGCGAAAAAGTGGAATCATGGCTTGCGGAGTTGAGATCGCTCGGAGCTAAGGTTCTGTATATATCGGCGGATGCCTCCGACGAAACGGCGATGCGCGCCGGACTTGAATGCGCGCGGCAAACATTCGGCCCTATTGACATTGTGTTTCATGCTGCCGGAATGATGGGAAATCATCAACTTCCGGATAAGGATGCGCGGGAGATTTCCACGGTCCTGAGCGGGAAAATTCAGGGTGCTCTCGTTCTCGACGCATTGACTGCAGAAGATCCATTGCGTTACTTCGCTCTTTTTTCCTCGCTCGCCGCTACGGATGGAGATTTCGGTCAATGTGACTATGCGATCGCGAACCGTTTTTTGGATGTGTTTGCCGAGGCTAGGTCCCGGCTGAAGATCGCTGGACAGCGGAAGGGTTCCACCGTGTCGGTGGAATGGCCGTTGTGGGATGGCGGCGGAATGCAAATGAACGCCGGTGGCCAGTTGTTGCTCTCAAAGCTGAGCGGTAGAATACCGCTGACAGCCGAGGAGGGCCTTTCTATCTTGGAGCATGCTCTCCAATTAGAAAGACCGGTGGTTCTCGTCACGAATGGAGTGGGAACTGCTGCCAAACGTCTGGATTCCCAGACCGCCAGCCCCACGCAATCTAGTAGGGATCCGCTGTCTGCAGTTCCCAATGATGATCTCCGGGCCGTGATTACGCGGATGATTGTGGAGCTTGTCCGGCTTGATGAGAGCCGAATTTCCGGTGCAGCGAACTTCAGTGACTACGGATTCGACTCCATCACGCTAAAAGAGTTCTCGGTCAAACTATCGCAGCACATAGGCTCGGCGATCAATCCGGGGGTATTTTTTGCGCATAGCACGCTGGATAGCTTGGTTCGCCATCTCGAAGATACTTATTTGCAGGCTGAGATCGCCGGCTGCAAAGGTGATTATGTGCGTTCCGAAGAGAGCGCGATCGCCATTATCGGGATGAGTGGAGTATTTCCGGGGGCGTCCGATTTACGTGAGTTCACCGCAAATCTGCAGGCAGGTAAGAACCTAGTCGGAGAAATTCCAGCAGACCGCTGGGATTGGAAGGCCCATACCGCAGGACACAATAGCGATGCGGCGCGTTGGGGAGGCTTTGCTCCCGATATGGATAAATTCGATGCTGCTTTCTTCAACATCTCACCTCGTGAAGCTCAGTTAATGGATCCGCAGCACCGTGTCTTCCTGGAGATGACGTGGAAAGCGATCGAAGATGCCGGCTACAGGCCGTCGGTATTGCCGCGTCGCACCGGCCTTTTTGTGGGAGTGCAGTCCAATGACTATACCGATGTCGTGTCCGGTATTGTTGAGCCCCAAGTCACAACCGGATCCGCTCACTCAATTCTCCCCAATCGCGTCTCCTATATTCTCGATCTCCAGGGACCCAGTGAAGCTATCGATACGGCGTGTTCAAGCTCGCTTGTGGCCGTGCATCGGGCAATACAATCTCTGCTGTCGGGTGAGTCGGAGTTGGCGATCGCTGGTGGCGTAAATGCGCTAACGTCACCACGCACTTTTTCGCTAATGGCCGAGCTGGGTGTGCTCTCCACGGACGGTAAGTGCAAGCCATTCGGTGCGCAAGCTAATGGGTACGTCCGAGGCGAAGGTGCCGGAGTGGTTATGCTGAAGACTCTCGCCGCGGCACGGTCAGACGGGGATCACATTTACGCAGTAATCCGCGGATCCGCTGTTAATCACGGCGGGCGAGCTAATTCACTCACTTCGCCAAATCCGCTGGCTCAGGCAAACGTGATCGTCGATGCTCACAGACGAGCGGGAATTCCGTTCGAAACTGTGAGCTTTATCGAAGCTCATGGAACCGGTACCGAACTCGGTGACCCAATCGAGGTGCAGGGTTTGCAGCACGCGTATCGGATGCTCGTCGGCGAACGGTCTACTAGCCAGCAGCACTTCTGCGCTATCGGGTCTGTCAAAGGCAATATAGGACATCTTGAGCCGGCCGCGGGCATTGCCGGCCTCATCAAAACGGTCCTCTCGATAAAGTCCCGATCGCTATTTGCCACACTCCATACTGAACCGGCTAATTCCTATCTCAGCTTGGACGGCAGTCCATTTTACGTGCTCAGCGGAACGCACCCCTGGACGCCTGTCGCCCCGGACGGAACCCTTTTGCCGTTGCGGGCTGGGATAAGCTCTTTTGGTTTTGGCGGAGTCAACGCACACGTAGTTGTTGAGGAGTTCTCAGAGTCCATGAGTCGCCAGTCCACACTGGCGGAACCTCAGATCGTTGTGCTGTCAGCGCGCAATGAGGAGACGCTGAAGCGGTACGCGAGGCATCTTGGTGACGTAATTGACGCCGGGGAGTACGGCGATGATCGATTAGCCGATATTGCCTTTACTCTGCAGACTGGTCGGGAAGCGTTTGAGTATCGGTTCGCAGTGATTGTCAGATCCAGAGAAGAATTGATTGGCGCTTTACGCTCATACGCGGATGGCAAGCCAGCACCGGTTCATTGTTACTTGGGGCATTTAACTGGGAAAAAGAATCTCAAGGACATCCTGAATCCGGCGCAGCAACGAGTTGATATCCGCGATCTGGTGAAGAAAAACCAACACGCGAAGATTGCAGAGCTATGGGTTCAGGGCGCGGAAGTTGATTGGGATGGTGTACGCCTAGGTGAAGAAGGAAACCGGCTGCCGCTTGCGACCTATCCGTTTGAGCGGGTTCGCCACTGGCTGCTTCCGTCACCGGTATTAGTATCGTCTCAGAAGAATGTCATAGATCCGGCGGTGGACGGAGACTTCAGAATGCGGATCGCTTCAAGCGATTCGATCGTGCGTGACCATATTGTGTCCGGAAAATATGTGCTGCCCGCGGCAGGTTGTCTTGAGATCGCCTATGCGGCCGCATCGAGAGACTCGCGCTATAGTCCACCGCGTCTGCTGCGGAATGTAACGTGGCTGCGTCCGCTAGTCATCGAAAACGAGGAAACAGACCTCGAAGTAACATTCTCCGGAAATAGTGGGTGCCTCAGCTTTGATCTGAAGAGTACATCAGGCGGGTCGACCGTAGTGCACGCCACCGGCAGTGTTGAGACACATCGGGAAGAAGGCAGAAGTCAAGCTGTTATCGACTTAGCGGCAATTCGTCAGCGCTGTGACACGACAGTGGCAGTAGCAGACGTCTACGAAGGATTCAAAAAGCGCGGGATCGAGTATGGCCCCAGCCTGCGGCTTATTACTGCTCTTCATGCGAACGCACAGGAAGCGTTTGCTGAAATTCGTCCAGAATCGACGTTATCAATGCGCTCGGACTTGGACGCGCCTGTGCTCGATTCTGCGCTTCAGGCGGCGCTGGCAGCTTTTGACAAAAAGATCGAACCCTCCCTACCTGTTGTTCCATTTCTCGTTGACGAAATTGAAGTACTTGGGGGAGCGCACAACGGACGGTACGTGCACATCGTCCTTGATTCCCAATCGAATGGAACGGCGAAGTTCTCGGCGACGATCGCCGATGGGCTGGGCAACGCATTGGTTCGTTTAAAGAACGTCGTCGGCCGCGAACTAAGTGAGCATCAGAACGTATCGGAGATGCGCTTTTACCGTCCTGTCTGGACGGAAACGCCGCTCAGCGGCAGCGTACAGGCTCACCAGCGGACGATAATCGTCCGCCACGTAATGGATTTCGACTTAACTGTGCCACTCAGGAAAGAGCTGAGCGGCGAAACAGTGGAAGTTTGCCTTGGCTCGATGTACCGGCGAATCAAGCCGGACGTATATGAGATCGATCACCGGATTCCGGATCATTGGAATCGTCTGCTGGCTGAAATCGGTTCAGTAACAACTGTCTATTTCCTTGGTGGTCTTTCGCAGCCGGCTTTCGACGGGACCGTAGTCGATACCTTGCAAGAGCTCGGCGTCTGCTCACTTCTGTACATGCTGAAGGCGTTCGCCCGCTTCGATCTAATGAACTCGCTTGTCCTAAAGGTTATTACTAACAATCTGCAACGAGTCCTACCCACAGATCAAACGAATCCTGGAGCCGCGGCGCAGATCGGGCTCGTGAAGTCTATTGCCGCAGAGTATCCAGTGCTGAAAGTCTGCTGTGTGGATCTTGACGCCGGAGCCTCAGAAGACGTGGCGGCCACCTTGCTTACTGAAGAGGGAACGGCAGGTTCGATAGACATTGCATACCGATCCAACAGGCGTTATGTGCGTTTTCTTCAAACAGAGACCATACCCTCCATTGCTTGCGATGATCTGCCTCTGAGACACCGCGGCGTGTACGTAATTATCGGTGGTGCGGGCGGGTTGGGTTTGACAATCAGCAAGTATCTGGTTTCGCGATGGCAAGCGCGATTGGTTCTCGTAGGCCGCAGTGAACTCAACGAGAAGCAGCGCGATCAAATTGACGACCTAAAGGGAGATGCTGTCTACTGGCGCGGCGATGTGAGCGACCGAGAGAGCATGCACTCCATGATCCAGGATGTGAAGGAACGATGGGGCGCCATTAATGGAGTCATCCATTCTGCCATTGTGCTTGAGGATGCAACACTTCAGAATCTGAACCGTGACAAGTTGTCGCGTGTGCTTCGGCCAAAGGTCAACGGAGCAATAGTGCTGCACCAAGTGCTCGAAGCAGAACCTCTGGACGTCACAATTTTCTTCTCCTCGGCTATCGCGTTGAAAGGATCTGCAGGACAAAGTAACTATACGGCAGCCTGCACTTTTGAGGATGCCTTCGCCCAGTATCTGGAGAGCACGGGAAGAAGCCGGGTGAAGGTAATTAATTGGGGTTACTGGGGTGATACAGGAGTGGTAGCCAGTTCTGATTACCGGCGCCGCCTTGCCCAACAGGGAATTGATTCCATTACAGAACAGGAAGGCATAAATGCCTTCGAGCGTATCCTTGGTAGCACATTCTCGCAAGTAGTTCCGATCAAGATGCTGGTAGGCCACGATCCTGAAGGTACGCGGCCGCAGAATCCGGACGCGCAATCGCGTACTCGTACAACAGCTGACTTGGAGCGGGACGTCATCGAGTATCTAAAGGGTATCTTTGCCGAAACGGTCAGAATCGATCCATCTGATCTTGATACAAACGAATCACATCAGAACTACGGGATCGATTCGCTGGTGATGATGAATCTGATTCGACGGCTCGAACAGGATCTTGGACCACTGCCCAAAACGCTCCTGTTCGACGCCCCGACAATCGGTAAGCTTGCCGCTCGTCTGATTAGCGACAAAAGAGACCAGCTCACTGACATGCTATCGCCTGTCTCAAGTTCCGTGAGTGACACCGGCAGTATCACGATCGGGACTGCCGCATCTCAGGTGCACTCCGTTCGGGATGGAATTCTGTCCAATGACATTGCGATCATTGGCGTGCACGGCCGGTACCCAATGGCCCGAGATCTCGGCGAATTCTGGGGCAACCTGCGCGCTGGGAAAAACTGTATCAGCGAGGTTCCACAAGAGCGCTGGGATTACCAGCATCATTACGACCCTAGTGCGCAAGCCTACAACAAGGCTTATACAAAATGGGGTGGTTTCACAGACGACGTAGATAAGTTTGACGCCTTTTTCTTTGGGCTCTCGCCGCGGGAGGCGAAGAGTATGGATCCACAGGAAAGAGTATTCCTGGAGACCGCTTGGGCCACGCTCGAAGACGCCGGTTATACGCGGGAGCGCTTGCGGCAATCGGCGAGGAGACGTAGATCGAATGATGTCGGCGTTTTCGTGGGAGTGATGCACGGAAACTATCAATTGTTTGCCGCTGGCGCCAACTCGCCCTACTGGTCCATCGCCAATCGAGTTTCCTACTTGTTCGATTTCCATGGTCCGAGCATGGCAGTTGATACGGCATGCTCGTCGTCGCTGACAGCCATACATCTGGCGTGTGAAAGCATTCAACGGGGCGAGTGTGCGGCGGCGCTTGCCGGGGGTGTCAACCTGATCCTCCATCCGAAACAGTACGTTCTTCTCAGTCATGTAAAAATGCTTTCTCGAGGGCCGGAATGCAGGTCGTTTGGCGCAGACGCGGACGGGTTCGTTCCCGGAGAAGGGGTCGGCGCAGTTCTTTTGAAACCATTGAGCGATGCGTTAGAGGACGGCGACTGCGTCTATGGCGTGATTAAAGCTTCTGCGATAAACACAGGTGGAAGGACCAGCGGGTACACTGTCCCAAGTCCTGGTGCCCAGGAAGAGCTGATTTTGCAGGCACTGGAGAAAAGTGGCATTGGCCCGGAAACGATCTCTTACGTGGAAGCGCACGGTACGGGGACCGCACTCGGCGATCCGATCGAAGTCGAAGGTTTGACGCGTGCATACAGGAAATACACCGACAGGCGTCAGTTTTGCTCACTCGGCTCCGTAAAGTCGAACATTGGCCACTTAGAAGCTGCCGCCGGTATTGCTGGGCTTTCGAAGGTGCTTTTACAGATGCGGCACCGAACACTGGTGCCCACTCTCCATAGCCAGGCGCAGAACCCGGCCATTCCATTCACAGCAACGCCATTCCGGCTGCAGCACGAGCAAGAACCCTGGAAGGTCAATGGCGAGGCAACCCCTTTACGAGCGGCTATTAGCTGCTTTGGGGCCGGCGGTGCTAATGTCCACATGATATTAGAAGAGTACCTGCCGACCGTGCGCAATATACGCAGCGGTCCTTCCCAGACGGAAGTAATTATTCTCTCTGCCAAGAATCAGGATCGTTTGAGGGAAGCTGCTGCCAATCTTGCACTGTTCCTGGAGTGCAATCCCGAGATTCACCTCGCCGATCTCGCCCATACGCTCCAAGTGGGACGCGAAGCTATGAGTGACCGTATGGGATTTGTCGCCCGCGGCATACCTGAGGTAACTGAACGGCTTCACATGTTTCTCTGCGGAAAGCACAATCCCGCTGTGATCACTAACGCCGGCGTACGGCCAACTCCGTACGCGCCTGGGAGCCGCGACGAGCCACAGAATCTGCTTGCAGACTGGATGGAAGGTGCTGAAGTTGATTGGTTGCAGGCCCATGCTGAGTGCAAGGCGCAGATCATCAGCCTCCCCACTTATCCCTTTGAGCGCACGCGCTATTGGGTTACCGCGGATCAAGAGATAGAGACACTCGGGCACCCGTTGCTTCAATCCATTACCCCCTCGCTCGATGGTGTTAAGGCGGAGTCTGTTCTCCGGAGCTCAGATTGGCTGGTTGCCGATCATCGGGTCGCCGGCGTGCCCGTCGTGCCCGGAGTTGCATATCTGGAACTTGCAAGGGCCGCCGCAGCGGCTGCTGATGATCAGCCCGTTCATGGCTGGAAGGACTTAATTTGGCGTCAAAAGCTTTCCGCTTCCAACGAGCCGGTGACACTCATAACTTGTGTCAGGCGTGACGCAAGTGACGTTAAGTTCGAGGTAGCATCCAACGACAAGCCGCGAAGCCTATACTGTTCCGGCAAACTGTTGTTAGGTTCTTCCGATCAACCCACTCAGCCGGAAGCGCTCGACATTCCCACAATACGATCCAAACTCACCCTTTCGATTTCACAGGAAGAACTTTATGAAGCTATGAATTTGGCGGGTGTTGAATATGGCGTGCGATTCCGGGCAATTTCCCATATGTGGACTGGTGACGGGGAAGCGTTGGCGGAGATACGGATACCGCCTGAGTTACAAGATGAGCTCACAGTAATGTTGCTCCACCCCGTCGTCGCTGACTCTATATTGCAGTGTGTAGCCGGAGTTTTCTTTGCCGCCAACGCCAAGTCAAACACGATGATGCTGCCGTTCTCTGCCTCCCGTATCGACTTGTTTGGCCCGCTGGGCGGCGCTCGCTTCGTTCGCGCGAAGCAATGTGAGTCATCATCCGCCAACGCTTTTGCTTTCGATATCGATGCTACTGATTCATCAGGCGTAGTTGTAATGAAAGTTACGCAGCTGATTCTCAGGACAGTAACTACGGATACTCAGCAAAAAGCATTGTCACTGAAGGACTCCACTTTGTCATCTGAACGAGCGGCATTCGAGGCCCTTGAGGCGTACGGCCGGTTCAAGCTCATACAGTTTTTTGACAAGGAATCACTCGTTCAGGACGGGACAGTGCTCCCGAAGGAAAAGATTGCCGCCAAGATCGGTGTCCTTCCGAAGTATTCTCCGTTGCTTGACGCCCTCATAGAGATTATCCAACGCTCGCCAATGCGAGAGTATTCGATTGCCGCCGATACGAAGGAACCATTTCGAGCCCAGTCCTCTTTGGTAATGTCCTGCTGCGGCCTTGATGCACATGTTCGTTTGCTAGAACGTTGCTTCGACCGGTACGCAGAGATTCTAAGCGGAACAATCCCGGCAACCGAAGTATTTTTCCCTAATGGTTCGATGGAAATGGTTGAAGGAATCTACAGAGGGTCGGAGATCTCCGATTACTTCAACCGGATAGTTGCCGCGGAAGTATTTGAGGCTGCAGCCGAGCGCCTCAAGCATCGTCATCGGCAGCCGGTCAGGATACTCGAGATTGGCGCCGGCACGGGAGGGGTAAGCGCCGGTGTTCTAGAAGCGTTGAAACAATTCGGAGATCGTATTGAGTATGTCTACAGCGATGTCTCACCGCGCTTCACCCAATTCGGAAAAGCGACGTATGGCGTCCGATATCCGTTTGCGCAATTCCAAACGCTGGATATTGAACGCAATCTCCCTGAAAGCCTCGCCAGTGTGGACATCATCGTTGCCGCTAATGTTATTCACGCGACAAGAAGCATTGCTCATAGTATGGGCCATGTCCACGATGTGCTTGCGGAAGATGGCACTCTTCTGTTGTATGAAATGTCAGCCAAACGGGACTTTGGCACACTAACTTTCGGTTTATTGGATGGTTGGTGGAACTTTGAGGACTCAGAGCTGCGGATTGGGGGCACCCCGCTGCTTACTACAAGTTCATGGCGGAGTGTATTGACCGAAGCTGGATTCGACGTGTCTAAGGTGCGCGGCGAACCGGGATCCAATAACCCGGATGAATTTCAGCAGAGCGTCATCATCGCGAGGCGCGCCCCGGCGTTGCCGGAAGTCGAAGGAGCGGATACGGATACTGCCCACAGTAACGGCAATCTGCTTCACGTTGTGGAAGAGTCAGTTGCTCAGTCGGTTGCTGAGGTTCTCGACATGTCGATCGAGCAGGTTAAGGCCGGGAAGGTGATGAGCTTCAGTGATTTTGGTGCTGATTCGATTGTCAGCGCAGAACTGATCAATTCGATTAACCGCAAGCTTGGGATCAATCTAAAGACTACCGCTATCTTTAATAATCCCGGAATCGACAAGCTGGCCAGGCACATTGCCGACGGCTATGGCGATCAACTGGCAGCCACGCTGGGGTTGCAGACCGAGCCATTCCAGCCTGATCGGCCAGATAAGCTTTCACTCGATGACGCGTTACAGCAGTTGGAGGCGGGACTGCTTGATGTAGAGGAGGCGTTGCGGTTGACGGCGGCGTCGACACAACCTGTGGTGAAAACGTGATCAAGGTATATCATGGCGCCCTCCTTAACTGAAGTAGTTTTCCAGATGGTAGCCCGTCATGAGCTGACCGCTGTACAAGCGCGGACGCTGCTTGCGAAGCTAGATACAAGATTTATAGCTGATGCTTCGCGTGATGGCCATGAGCAACCGGCTATCGCCATTATAGGAATCGGCGGGCGGTTTCCAGGCGCGGCGAATCCGGCGCAGCTGTGGCGCAACTTGGCAGTTGGAAGGGTATCGACGGCGGAAGTAACGCCCGACCGCTGGAACGTTGACGAGTTCTATGACCCGCGACCCGGACGAGCAGGAAAGACAAACTGCAAATGGGCAGGGCTTCTATCTGACGTCGATAAGTTCGATTCGTTATTTTTTAACATTTCGCCGAAAGAAGCTGCGCTCATGGATCCGCAGCAGCGCCTGTTTCTCGAAATTGCCTGGTCTGCGATCGAAGACGCAGGTTTGCCGGAATCACGGCTAAGTGGTACACGTTGCGGTGTTTTTGTCGGTGTAGGAGCAGGAGACTACGCCCAGAGCATGCAAGCCGCAGCGGTGACTCCGGATGCCTACGCATTCATGGGTAACTCTCCGTCTATTCTGGCTGCCCGGATTTCCTATGCATTGAATTTAAAGGGACCCGCCATAGCGATCGATACGGCATGTTCATCCTCTCTCGTTGCCGTTCATCTCGCTTGCGAAAGTATCTTGAGTGGTAGCTGCGATATAGCGATTGCCGGTGGTGTGTGTGTTCTAACCAGCCCGCACTTTTTCATAGCTGCCGCAAAGGCAGGAATGCTGTCGCCTTCCGGCCAGTGTCGAGCCTTTGATCACCGTGCGGATGGATTTGTTGCGGCAGAGGCGGTTGGGGCGGTAATGTTGAAGCCCCTTGCGAAGGCCCAAGAGGATGGTGATTTTGTTTATGCCGTCATCAAGGGCTCGGCAATTAACCAGGACGGAAGAACTAACGGCATCACGGCGCCATGTGCGGCTTCACAGTCGGCAGTGGAGCTGGCAGCGTACGAGCGCGCTGGTATCAACCCGGCAACAATCGGACATGTTGAGGCACATGGAACAGGAACCAAGCTCGGCGATCCGATCGAGGTAGAAGCTCTTACAGACGCATTTCGAGCCCACACCGCGGAGCGGCAGTTT
>CAYTVP010000051.1:10841-16276 GCA_964441675.1 uncultured Solibacteraceae bacterium
GTTCGATCAGCTCTATCAAGAGCAGCATCGGCCATACGATGACCGCAGCGGGTATTGCCAGCTTGGTCAAGGTGCTGCTGGCAATGAAACATCGTCAGCTTCCACCAGCGACAAACTATGAGCAGGAGAACGAAACAATCGGTTTTGGAAGCACGCCCTTCTACGTGTGTCGCGATTTGCGGCAATGGCATCCGGTTGGAAACTGTTCTCAACTCCGTGCAGCCGTTAGCGCGTTCGGGTTCAGTGGTACGAATGCGCATCTTGTGCTCGAAGAAGCACCTGCGTCGAAGCGCAGATCATCGGGGTCCGGACCGTTTCTGATCCCGATTTCCGCCAAGTCCAACAACTCTTTTCGGGAACGCTTTCGGGATCTAGCACGATGGGTGCACCATGAAGGAGCCCAACACAATTTAGCGGCGGTCAGTGAGTCGTTGAGTGCCGGCCGGAACCATTTCGAACTTCGCGCAGCTACGGTCGTCAACAGTCACGAAGAACTCTTAACACAGCTGCAGGCAGTTTCCGAGCGAAATGACTGGGGTGGCTGGTACGTTTCGTCCGCTGCGAAGCTAGCCGGGGCTCGGGAGTCTGCCACCTTACTTGGAAATGGATATCTTCAGGACCTGGCGGCTTCCTACACGACGGGAAAAGACGTTGACTGGATGGGCATGTATGACCGGAGTGTGTCAACCCGAATTCCTCTGCCGGCATATCCTTTCGAAAGAACGTCCCATTGGTTCTCTGGCACGGTACAGAACTTCAACCGGGCAGCGCAACATCCCCTCCAGGCAACTCACGCGGAGCCCGACGAGCCGGGTGTTTTCAAGTTAACGTTGCGACGTTCGGACCCGTTTCTGCGAGATCACGTTGTCCATGGTCGCTCAATTCTTCCGGGTGTGTGCTATCTCGAAATGGCAAGAGCCACGCTGCCGGCCGGGAATCAGAGTTCTGAACCCTGCACACTTCATCAAGTATCGTGGCGCGCTCCTCTCATAGTGGAAGAAACACCCGCGGAGGTGATCATCCGCGCGAAGGATCATTCTGACGGCAGAACCTTCGAAATAAGTTCGAAGCTGCCAGTCGACACAATACACTGCGTTGGCATTCTTACGGCAGCCCCATTGGCCGGTGAGTCCCGACGACGAGTGGACGTTCTGTCCGTCCAGAGCCGGTGCCGGAAAGAACTGGATCCGATGTCTCTCTACCAAGCATTTGCCTCAGCCGGAGTAGAATGTGGCCCATTCTGTCAGGGTGTCGAGAAAGTATGGCTTGGTGACGGGGAAGCGCTTGCGAAGATCACGCACTCGAATGCTGGTGACTGTTTCGTGCTCGACCCTACGCTCATGGACGCCGCGTTCCAAACGGCCATGGCGTTAATAACGGCCTCGCCAGAACCGCCGGAGAATGTGATGGTGCCGTTCTCTGTTGAGAAGGTTTCGGTATTCAGCAGGCCTTCGCGTGAGTCTCATGCCTGGGTTCGCTTGAAGAACGCCGATTCTGCCGGCGTTGCCCGATTCGACATCGACATCTTTGATGCCGAAGAAAACGTGTGCGTTGCAATTCAGGATCTCTGCGCGAAGGCGTACCGAGAAAGTCAGCCGCAAACAAAAGGAGTTGTCTATTACAAACCAGGCTGGACGGTGGCGGATCCGCCGCGTGGCAAACAAAGTCGAAGTGAAGAGAGGACGCTGATTCTCCGTCCGCCGTCTGACTTCGGCTTCACCTCAATGTACTTGAAAATGCATCCGCCCGGGAAGCATATCGATGTTCTACTAGGATCGCGCTTTCGTAAGTTGCGGGAAAACACCATCGAGATAGACCATCGCCGCCAGGAAGATTTCGAACAGCTCCTATTTGAGTATTCGGATGCCAGTGAAATTATTTTCGCTGCGCTACAGGACAGCGCTGACGATGCACTTGACCTTCTCGAAGACAGTGAGCAGCTGGGCATCTATTCGCTGTTGCGACTGGTGAAAGCGTTGCCGAGCAATCGCTCGTTAGATCTAAAGGTCCTCTGTAATAATGTCCATCGCGTCTTAGCCGGGGACATCATATATCCATTCTCCGGAGCCATTTCGGGACTTGCAAAGACAGCTGCTCGCGAACTCGATTCTGTCCGGGTGTCTTCTATCGAGTTTAGTAAGAATGACTTTCAACAAAATCCGGAAGAGCTGATTCGGCTGATCCAGGAGGAAGCTGGCAGGGAGCCGGGGAAAGAGATTGCACTTCGTAAAGGTACTCATTACACACAGATTCTAAGTAAAATCGACTTACCGGTACCATCCGCCGATGAGTTGCCCATACGCACAGGCGGCGTGTACCTCATCGTTGGTGGCATCGGAGGAATCGGTCTTACGGTAGCGCGTCATCTGGCTTCTAACTGGCAAGCTCACCTGGTGCTAACCGGGCGAAGCGAAATTGGATCACGCAGCGGCGTAGTTGAGGAGCTCAAGAAGTTGGGAGCATCATCAGTCAGCTATCGCCAGGCAGATGTAACGGATCTCGAAGCGATGCAGGCAGTGGTTACGGAAGCCAAAGGAAACTGGGATGGCATTCACGGAGTGATTCACTCCGCGATCGTACTCAAAGACAGAAGTCTCCGCCGCATGGATGAGGAGACCCTCCGTGACGTGCTTGCTCCGAAAGTTCGCGGTGCTGCCGTGCTTCAGCAGGCCACAGCGGGCGAGAACCTTGACTTCTTTTTGTTTTTCTCATCGGCGAACTCGATATTCGGCAACGCGGGCCAAGGCAACTATGCTGCTGCATCGACGTTTGAAGATGCATTTGCCCTTCATTTGCTGTATCAGAAAAACCTGCCAGTTAAGGTGTACAACTGGGGCTATTGGGGCGAAGTCGGTATCGTCTCTTCCGCGGCTTATCAGGAACGCATCAGTCGGCTCGGTGTTGGAGCGATCAAAAACAGTGAGGGTATTCAAGCCTTCGACGCGGTACTTGGCTCATCTGTGTCTCAACTGATGCCGATTAAGATCGAGCCCGGGCTGTTTCGAAAGTTGGGGGTTGACGCATCGTCTGACCAGTCTCACTCCGCCTTTGGTCGGGTAGTCGATGCTGTCGAGCGCCGGGCGAATCAGGATAAGCCGGTATTGGAAGATGCAGGCCAAGCGTTCTATCAGATCGAACAGTATAGCCGAGGACTTCTGGTTCAATTCTTTGCGAAAAGAGGGCTACTCCAGCCATCACAGGTGCACTCGGTGGCGTCGCTGAAGACCGCGCTCAGGACGGCACGCAAGTATGACCAGTTATTCGAAGCTTTTATAGGCATCCTGGTGCGGGAAGGCGTTGTACGGAGCGAATCCAACAGGATCACTGTTTCCTCCGAAGCCGCAGTTGATTGCCAACAGCGAGCCGATACGCTTCAAAACATCCGTACTTCGGTCGATATTGCGAACTCCGACCTGATGCCATTTCTCGATCTACTCGACGTGTGTTTCGACTCGTATGGCCAAATACTGTCGGGCGACAGGCCGGCCACCGATGTTCTCTTTCCCAGATCGTCAACGACACTCGTTGAGAATCTGTACAAGCGAAACGCAGTGTCGGACTACTACAACGCGCTGGTGGCAGAAGCGGTCGCTGCTGCAGTGGAAGGTTATAGGTTAGGGCACCGCGATCGCAGTAAGGTTCGCGTGGTGGAGATTGGAGCGGGTACTGGTGGTTCGACGGAAGGCGTGCTCGACCGTATCCAGGTTTACGATGGAGATCTTGACTTCGCCTATACGGATATCTCGCCATCGCTTGTAGAGCACGGAAGGCGGACGTATGGCGGCCGGTATTCTTTCTTACAAGCCAGAACACTTGATATTGATCAGCCGCCCACGCAGCAAGGATTCAACGAACGGTCCTTTGACATCGTAGTCGCCACCAATGTTCTGCACGCCACTCCGGACATCGCGCGGACGGGGCGTCATGTTGCCAGCCTGCTGAAGCCTGGCGGGCTATTGATTCTGAACGAAGCTACGGCGCTGCGGGATTTTGCGACGCTTACGTTCGGATTAACAGACGGCTGGTGGTTGTTTCAGGATCGCAAGCGAAGGTTGCCGGGCTCGCCGTTGCTCGATCTTCGACGGTGGCGTGACGTTCTTGTGCAGTCCGGGTTTACTAAGTTTCGGGCATTTCCGCAAGGAGTGTCCGGACGCCCGCAATCAGTGATGATTGCTGAGTTAGATGGCGCTGTTGGCCCGGCCGAGGATAATCCGGCAACGATTGTCATGACGGAAGGACGACGGGACGCGAAGCCAGTGACATCGATAAGTACCGAACAAAGCCAGTCGTTTATCGAGTCAACTATTAGATCTCAGCTTTGTGCAGTACTGAGCTTATCGCCGGCGGACGTCCGGCGCGACAGGCGCTTTGCGGATTATGGCGTTGATTCAATCATGGCGGTTGACCTTGTTGCCGCAATCAATAGCAACTTAGGGACGGATCTTCGAACGACTGTATTGTTTGACTACTCAACGATCGCCGATCTGTCGAGTCATATCCTTACGGATCCGAAGTTCCGATCGGACTCGGCACGCAAAACCACTGATGACTCATTGGCACCGAAGGAAAACGAATCAGACGTGGTTGCGGTGGTGGGTGTTTCTGGACGCTTTCCCGACGCGCCAAACATCGAGACGTTCTGGGGGAACCTGATCAACGGACACAGTGCGGCATCGGCGGAGGCAGCAAATCTACGATGGAGCGCGGACAGTAGAGACCGAATTGACAATCGATGGGGTTGTTTCCTAAAGGATATTGACCAGTTCGATCCTTTGTTCTTCAACATGTCGGGAAGGGACGCCGAACTAACCGACCCGCAGCAGCGGCTCTTCCTCCAAGAAACATGGAAGGCGCTCGAAGATGCTGGGTATTCTGACCGGCTGTTGAGTAACCGGAAGTGCGGGGTTTTCGTTGGGGTCGGACCAAGCGACTACACGCACCGGATGATCGCTGAAGGTACGCCAGCGGATCCCCGTGCCTTCGTCGGGAACGCTTCGTCTGTCCTGGCTTCCCGGATTTCTTATTTCCTCAATCTTAAGGGACCAAGCATTGCAATCGACACCGCCTGTTCCTCGTCTCTCGTCGCAGTTCACTTGGCCTGTCAAAGCCTTCTGACTGGCGAAAGCGATCTCGCAATTGCGGGTGGTGTGTTCATTTCAACCTCGCCTGGATTTCAGATCCTCACGAGCATGGCGGGGATGCTGTCACCGGAAGGAAAGTGTAGAGCCTTCGATGACGATGCCGACGGATTCGTACCCGGTGAGGCTGTTGCCGCGGTTGTTTTGAAACGTTTAAAGGATGCGATTGCCGACGGGGACCAAATCTACGGCGTGATAAAGGGATCCGGAGTCAATCAGGACGGCAGAACGAATGGAATAACTGCTCCCAGTAGTATTTCGCAAAGTGACTTAGAGATTGACGTTTATGCTCGAGCG
>CAYTVP010000052.1:0-16228 GCA_964441675.1 uncultured Solibacteraceae bacterium
CGCCGATGACATAACCGTTGACGCTCACCACATCGGCGGGAGTTGTCGCATCCTTGGTGAAAATATTCTTGGAAGGAAAGGTTCGGTTGCTGACGGAATGCACGTGATAGTTCCGCACGGAACCGATTCCGGATAAGATCACGGCATTTTTGATCTTCTCCTTCTTCACCAGGTTCTCGATGCCCGCCAATAGATCCGCCTGGTATTTGAACCGGAACACTACGATTCGCGAAAATTGGCCGGAAACCGCATATGCGTCGGGCACGTCCGGACTGTTCTCTTTCGCATCGTCCTTCTCAGTTGTCGCCTTCACTACCTCGGTGCGGCTTTTCTGACCCCATCCGGCAATAGACGCCAGCACTACAACGACAACACAGCGGATTACGACATTCGGCATGTACCTACTCTACGGCGATTAGCTTCGCCAGAAGAGCTGTCCGGTCAGCGATTCGATCGATCAGGATGCTCTCATGCGGGGCATGGGCGCCTTCGCCCACTCCGCCGATGCCGTCGAGCGTCGGCACGCCCAGCGCCGCTGTAAAGTTCCCGTCGGACCCCCCGCCCGTCGCCGATTCTTCGAGATCGATACCCAACTCCGCCGCAAGACTCCGCGCAGTCCGAAATAGCTTCACAATCCCTGTCGATCGTTCCATCGGTGGGCGGTTCAAGCTTCCCTCCACGGTGATCGTGCAGCGCCGGTCGATCGCCCGCAGACTGCGGAACTTCCGATCCATTATTGCGGCATCGCGCAGCTTGGCCACTCTGAGATCGAACTGCGCCTCCGCTTCCGCGGCGATTACATTGCGGCGCGTTCCGCCGGAAATCACTCCGGGGCTGACCGTAATGCCCCGCTTCAGGTTGGTGAACTTCTCGATTCGAGCAAGCTGGCGGCCCAGCTCTAGAATCGCGCTGGCCCCATTCGGATAATCGACGCCGGCGTGTGCCGCCCGTCCGTGAACTCGAACCGTATAGTCGCCCACGCCCTTCCGCGCCGTTTTCACTTTTCCAGACAATCCCGTCCCCGGTTCGAGAACGAATACTTTGGAACTTCGCCCGGCTTCACGCTCCGTCAGCGCTCGCGAATCGGCGCTCCCCGTTTCCTCGTCCGATACCATTAATAGCGCCACCTTCCGTCGAACCGGAATGTCGAGTTCTCGAAGCGCCCTCACTGCAAACACGAAAAACGCGAGACCCGCCTTCATGTCCAGAACGCCTGGCCCCCAAAGACGTCCCTTCTCTTCCCGCCAGGGCATCTCTCGCAATGTCCCGATCGGCCATACCGTATCCGAGTGTCCGAGCCCAAGAATCCGCTCGCCGGACCGGGCGCGGCCCGGTAGCTGGAACTCCACAAGCAAATGGCTTCGGATGCGGCGGGCTCGGGCAAAAGGCGCTACAGAATCGGCGAACAGCTCGCTGAACCGCCTCAGATCGGCCGGCGAATCGCTTGAGGATTCGCATTCGACCAGCTTCCGCAAAAACGCGATCAAGTCTATTTGTTTCAAACGGATATGCGCGAGAATGGGATCCACTGCCTGTTATGATAGCGATACATATGGTGCTCGACCAGCTCGCTATCCGTGAAATTCTTCCGCACCGGTTCCCCTTTCTCTTGGTCGATCGAATCATCGAGCTCGAAGAGAAGCGAGTGGTCGGTCTTAAGAATGTTTCGGCAAATGAGCCGTTTTTTACGGGCCACTTCCCGGAAAAACCCGTAATGCCCGGCGTTCTCATCATTGAGGCCATGGCGCAGGTGGCAGGCGTCTTGATCGGCAAAAAAACTGAAGATCCGCAAACCAAGCTGATGCTACTCGCTTCGATTGAAGGCGCCCGCTTCCGGCAGCCCGTCGAACCGGGTGACCAGCTTCGCATCGAAGCGGAATTGACGCACATGCGCAGGACCGCCGCCAAAGTTTCCGGCAAAGCTTTTGTGGACGGAAAGCTGGTAGCCGAAGCCGATCTTATGTGCGCTATCGTCGATCGTCCAGGTGCCGCCGCCCCGGCGCCAGCCGTCCCCGTGCTCGCCGCCGAATAGCGTGTCCGTTCACCCTACCGCACAGATCGACTCGTCCGCCCGAGTTCATCCGGAAGCGGAGGTTGGCCCGTTCTGCGTCATCGGAGCCGGCGTCGAGATCGGCGCGCGAACTCGTCTCGCGGGCCACGTTTTTTTGGAAGGCCCGTTGTCCATCGGCGACGACAATACGTTCTATCCGTATTCGAGTATCGGAACCGCTCCGCAGGACATGAAGTACCGCGGCGAGCCGTCGACAACCAGGATCGGACACCGCAATCGCATCCGCGAGTTTGTGACAATCCACCGGGGTACCGAAGGTGGCGGCATGGTCACCGAGATCGGCGATGACAATCTGTTGATGGCTTACGTCCACGTCGCTCACGATGTCAGGATTGGAAACCATTGCATCCTTTCGAACGCGGTTACCTGCGGCGGCCATGTCATCATCGGTGACTGGGCCGTGATCGGCGCCTCCACCGGCCTGCACCAATTCTGCCGTGTGGGACGTCATTCGATGATCGGAGGCTACAGCGTTATCACGCAGGATGTGCTGCCCTTCGCCACGACGGTCAGCGAACGCACCAACAAAGTCTTTGGTGCAAACCGTACCGGCCTCGAGCGGCGTGGCTTTTCGCCTGACCAGATCGAACCGCTGCAGACGGCGCTCCGCATGTTGACCAGCGGCCGGCTAAACACGACGCAAGCCACCCAACGCATTCGGGACGAGATCGGCTCTACTGCCGAGATCGACGAATTGCTCGATTTCATCGCCAGCTCTCAGCGCGGATTTGTGAAGTGAAATATGCCGTAATTTGTGGCAGCGGCCGGTTCCCTATTCTTGCCTTGAAGTCCGCGCGTGCCCTGAATCACCAGGTGGTTGCAATCGGCATTCAGGAGGAAGCATCGCCCGCGATTTCCGAATTGGCTGCGAGAACGTATTGGATCTCGCTCGGCGCGCTCAGCAAACTGATTTCGATTCTGAAAGACGAAGGCGTCAGCGAAGTGATGATGTGCGGCCGCGTCAAGCATGTGCGCATCTTCTCGTCTATTCGGCCGGATTGGCGGCTGGCCAAGCTGCTTTGGAACTTGAAGGAGAAGAACACGATCGCGCTCATCGGCGGCGTCGCTCAGGTTCTCGAGGAAGAAGGGATTCGGCTCGTCGACTCAACCCGGCTGCTTGGACCGTTGCTCGCCACCGAGGGTGTACTTACACGCCGCGCGCCTTCAGACGACGAAACCCGCGACCTCGAATACGGTCGCCGCGTGGCCAATCATCTCGCCGAAATGGATATCGGGCAAAGTGTCGCAATCGCCGAGCGGGCCTGCGTTGCCGCCGAGGCAATGGAAGGAACCGATGCCATGCTCCGGCGTGCTGCGACGCTGGTGGAAGGAAAGCCGCTGCGGCTGGCGAAGGCCTCCCGCCGCCGTCAGCATCTGCTGTTCGATGTCCCGGTTGTGGGAACGGGAACCATCGCGGTGATGCGCGAAACCGGGACTACTGCGCTCGCTGTGGATGCCGGACGCACGCTGCTGCTAGACCGCGAGGAAATGATCCAACAGGCAAACGCTGCCGGAATCTCGATCGCCGGCTATTCTCCCAGCGATTTCGAATCCGCGTAGGCATTGGCCAGAGCTGCACGCAGTTGATGCACGTTAATCGGCTTCCCCAAAAAGCCATCCATGCCGGCTTCGAGACAACGCGTACGGTCATCGTTCTGGTCGTAAGCCGTCATCGCGATGATGGGCGTGCGGCGGCCGCGCTCAGCCTCCCATTTGCGAATCGCGCGTGCCGCTTCCAGGCCATCCATCTCCGGCATCTGGACATCCATCAGGATCGCGTCGAACCGCCGCTCACTCACTAGCTGAACTGCTTCCCGGCCGTTCTGCGCTGTTGTGATCCTATGATGCTGCTTCGCGAGCAATGCCATCGCCAGCCGCTGATTGATCAGGTTGTCATCCACCAGCAGGATGTCCAGCGCGCCGTGATCGCTGGCGGGCATAGGCGGAGGAATCCCGAATCGAGCGGTGAAGGAAAACGTGCTGCCTTCTCCTTCCTCGCTCTCCACCCACAACCGCCCCCCCATCATGTCCACCAGACGCTTTGCGATCGACAAACCGAGTCCCGTGCCCCCATAACGGCGCGTCGTGCTGGAATCCGCTTGGCGAAACGCTTCGAAAATCTGTTCCCGCTTGTCGGCGGGAATACCGATTCCGGTATCGCGGACCCGGAAAACAAGTGTCATGGCGTGCTCGCGACTGTCCAGACGGTCTACCTCTATATCGATGGAACCCGTTTCGGTGAACTTGGCGGCGTTTCCCAGCAGGTTCATCAAGACCTGCTTCAGCCTCATGCTGTCGCCTACCAGCACGTCCGGAATGCCGTCGCTCACACGGCAATACAGATCCAGTCCCTTCGACCGGACCGTCACCAATGCCGGCCGCTGCGCGTCCACCAGACACTCCCGGAAGTCAAACTCGGCCAAATGGAGCGACAATGCTCCGGCCTCGATCTTCGAAAGGTCGAGCAGATTATTCAGCAGCGCCAACAGAGATTCTCCGGACATCCGGACAGCCAGCAAATACTCGCGTTGCTCGGTCGTCAGCCGCGTCGCTAACGCCAGGTCGGTCATTCCCAGAATTCCGTTCATAGGCGTACGCAACTCGTGACTCAGAATCGCCAGAAACTCGCTTTTAAGTTGGCTGGATTCCTCGGCGCGTGCTTTCTCGATGAGCACGCGGTCGCGTTCCTCCAGCAAACGAACGGTACGATCGCGAACCGCTTCCTCCAGCTTCTTGCGCTCGTCGTTGATGCGGCGCTCACGCGACCGCCACCAGAGCAAGACCAGGGAGGCTGTGATTGCCAATACTCCCGTACCCGCCGCCCAAACCATCGACGATGGTAAAGACCAGAAGCTGCTCGCCCAGGAGATAAAGGGACCTCTTCGTTATCATAGCCAAACAGTGATCGTGGCCCCGAAAATTCGTATTGCCGTAGCTGGCGCTGGAGCGTTTGGCAAAAATCATCTCAGAGTGCTGAGCCAGCATCCGGACGTAACCCTCGCAGGCGTCTATGACACCAACGCCGATCAAGCTGCCGCAAGCGCGCGTGATTTCTCCTGTCCGCAATTTCCCTCTCTCGCAGCTCTTTCCGAATCCGCGGATGCCGCAGTTGTAGCGACTCCCACTTCGTCTCATACTCCCGTGGCATTGGAGCTGCTCGATGCAGGCCTCGATGTGCTGATTGAAAAACCGATCGCCTCGACGCTGGACGATGCCCGTTCGATCGCCGGGCTTGCGGGAGAGCGTGGACGAATCGTACAGGTCGGACATCTCGAACGGTTCAACCCGGCCGTGGAAAAACTGGAATCGCTGAAGCTTCGCCCGCTGTTCTTTGAAATTCACCGCCTCAGTGTTTTCACCCCCAGGAGCCTGGATATCGATGTCGTGCTCGATCTCATGATTCACGATCTCGAGATCGTTCTGGCGCTCACCGGAATGATGCCGGAAGAAATCCGTGCGGCCGGAATCCATATCCTGTCGTCACGCGTGGACATCGCCAATGTCCGCATGCAGTTCCCCGGCGGTTGCATTGCAAACTTTACCGCCAGCCGCGCGTCCACTGAACAGGTGCGCAAGCTTCGCATGTTCACGCCTCGCGGGTATCTCTCGGCGGATTATAAGAAGCAGGAGCTCTATTCGATTCAAGTCGGCGAAAATCAGAGCATCGATTTCCGGCCGATTCCCATCGAAAAGGATGAGCCCCTCCGCCGCGAAGTCGCCCACTTTGTGGAATGTATCCGCAGCCGACAGGCGCCGCGCGTCGGCGCCTCAGAAGCAATACGCGCCCTAGGAGTAGCGTTAGACATCCTTGATAAGATCGAGGTACACGCCGAAATTGTGGCGCAAAGCCTTGGGTCCCGTTGAAGTACAACCCGCCCCCGCCGAGCTTCGGCTCCTATACGACTGGGAGCATTCCCTCTATCCTCCGCAAAGGCGGATTGCATGGATCGGTTCAGCCGCAATTCACTTGGTGGTTTTGCTGGTTTTTTTCGTGGCACCACCGATGGAAGTCCGTGTGCGGCCGATGCCGGAAACCCGCATCGATCTGTCGAAGTCCACGCCTCTCATTGCGCCGCGACTACCGCAACCGTTTGAGTTGACCCAAAAGCAGCCGAACCGCGGGAAACTCAGCAAGGAGATCACTCTCGATCAGCTGCTGCCGCGCCAGCAGGATACTGCCCGCCGTGCCACGCCACCTAGGAATGTCGCTCCGCCGGGTGCTCCGGAACCCGCGCCCAAGGCCGAACTGCTGCCGGATCTCGGGCTTCCGGCACCCGGGACGCAACAGGCTCTACCTGAAATCGCCGCTCCGAAGATTCCGGTCAATGAGCGTCCGAAGCTGGCCTTCGAAACGCCCGGTGCGGATACCGGTACACCGGCAGCCGGCGGAACAAGCATCATTCCCAAGGCACCGGATCCTACCGTGGCGGCAGCCATCCGATCTTCCAGCCGAAAAGGTCCGGGTGGGTCCACGATCGTTACCGACATCATGGAATTGCCTGCGGCAGCGTCTCTTTCCCCAACGCCCTTTAAGGGACGCGCGGGGTCCAGCCTGGAGCTTCTCAGCGACCCCCAGGGAGTAGATTTTAAGCCCTACTTGATCCGTGTTCTCGCAGCTGTCCGCCGCAACTGGTTCGCGGTCATTCCGGCAAGCGTGAAGTATGGACAACGCGGCAAGGTGACCATCCAGTTTGCCATTAGCCGGGAAGGCCCGGTAACGAAACTGGTGATTTCTTTGCCGTCCGGAACGGACTCCCTCGATCGCGCTGCCGTGGCAGGGATTAGCGCCTCCAATCCGTTTCCTCCACTGCCGGCGGAGTTCAAAGGCGATCAGGTGCGGTTGCAGCTGAGCTTTCTATACAACGTTCCTGTTAATTGATGTCCCAACAGACTCGATTTTGGGCGGCTATGGGATGCTATTGCGTCCTCGCCACGATTGCATTCTTCATCCTGGAAGGGACATTGCTTTGGGCCGTTTCCGCTCTTTTTCTCGCTCTCGCCGCCAAAACCTGGATCCACGCCTACCGTAGGGATTAAGATCTTGTTCCACTTTGGAACTCACGTTTCAAAGTGGCGATCTATTGCCGGAACGGAACACGAAACCGGGTACTACAATTGTCTTCATCCTACTGATTTCGAGACACTTATGGGTTTCTCATCGGCTGGCGCGCCGCATGCCTTTAGTAGGGCATGTCAGCAAAAGCAGCCCCCGCCCTTGAAAAGGTTTCCGCCAGCGCCGCGAACTACGCCGAGCGCGATCAGGTCGTCGTCGAACACCTGCCTCTTGTGAAGGCGATTGCCATCCGCGTTCACGATAGCCTGCCGGTTCACGTCGAACTGGACGATCTGATTCACGCGGGTGTTATGGGGTTGATGGACGCCGCTCAGAAATACAACGCCTCCAAGGCTGTTTCGTTCTCGGCATATGCCAAGCACCGGATCAAGGGAGCAATTCTGGACAGCCTCCGCCAGGCGGACTGGGCATCGCGCGATCTCCGCCGCCGCCACAAGCAGGTTGAGGCGCTCACCAGGGAACTTACCGGCGAGCTGCATCGCGCTCCCACAGAGGAAGAGCTGGCTGAGCGTATGGGCGTCGAGCTTCCGCGGTGGCGCCGGATGATGATGGAGCTGCGCAACGTTGGCTTGGTGTCGGCCTCCACGCGCGCCCAGGACCAGGAAGATCTGCCGGCTCCCGACTTCCCGGCCCTACCGGAATGCCAGCCCGACAATATCTGCAACCACAGCCAGATGCGCGAGAAATTATCTGGTGCTATGTCCGGTCTGCCGGAGCGGTACCGGATGGTGGTCACGATGTACTACACCGAGGACCGCACCATGAAGGAAATCGGCGACACGATGGGCATCAACGAAAGCCGTGTTTCGCAGATCCACAAAGCTGCTTTGGAGAAGATGGGCGCCGCGCTCCGCCAGGCTGGTATCAACTCGATCGAGGCACTCGCCTAGCTTATTGAAGGTCGATCGTGAACGGCATCACCCGCATCACGCCGCTATGCTGGACTACGGCGGCAAGATCGCCCAGCCCGGACCGGGTGAGCCATTGCCGGATCTGTGCATCGATCGTCGTCTCCTGCGACTGCGACATCAGCCGTGCCCAAAGACTCTGGCGGGGAGGAAAGGGCACAAGCTGGACGGTCTCGTCCTTGCCAAGCTTTGCCCGGATGCGCATCTGCTCGATCGCACGATTCAGGCCGCCCATCTCATCCACGAGCTTGTGCTCCCCGGCCTGCGACCCCAACCAGGCCCGGCCCTGTGCAAAGGGCTCGATGGCAGCGGCCGTGGTCTTTCGGGCTTCGGCCACTCGCTTGACAAAAGCGTCATAGGTGGACTGAATGCTTTCCCGCAGCTTTGCGCGGGCAACATCGGTCATCGGTCCATATTCGCTGTCGATTCCGGCGTTGCGCCCTCGTAGAAACATCTCTTTGCGCACGCCAATCTTGTCGTAGAGCCCTTTCAGATTGGGTTTGGTGAACACAACACCGATCGACCCCGTAATGGTGTTGGGATAGGCGACGATCGGATCTCCCGTACACGCAATGAAGTATCCGCCGGAGGCGGCGACGTCGGACATGGAAAACACTACCGGCTTTTTCTGGCTCAGCAGCTTCAACTCGCGCAGAATATCGTCGCTCGCGACAGCATCGCCGCCCGGGGAATCGATTCGAACAATTGCGCCCCGAAGCGACGAATCATCGGCCACCCGCCGGATATCCTTGATGAAGTCTTCCGACATCATCAGACCCCGTTCGAAGCCGCTCGATCCGCCGCGCAGAATCGCGCCCTCTCCTGTCAGCAGCGCGATACGCGTACCTCGCTGTGTTCCCGCAATACTCCGCGAATAATTCCGGGCACTGACCTTCTTGAGCCGCTCTTCACCGGAATGCTTTCGCAGTTCGCCGTGAAACTGGTCTTCGTACATCAGGCCGTCAATCAATCCGGCGGCCAGCGCTTTATCGGCCATATACGGGCCGTTATCCAGAATTCCCCGAATCGCCTCGGGCGACTTCTTGCGCGCCGCGGCGACAACACCCACGAAGTTGCCATAAACACCATCCAGAATGGAGTTCACCACTTCCCGGGTCTCAGGCGTTGAGGAGGTACGGGAAACGGCATCTCCGGCATCCTTGTACTTGCCGATGTGCTCCACTTCCATCTCGATTCCCAGCTTGTTCAGCGTGCCCTTCAGGAAAGACACTTCCGCGCGCATCCCTTTAAGATTCAGCCAGTCCTCTTCCGCGACGTAGATTTTGTCGGCTGCTGTGGCAAGGTAATACTCCCGGATGCCGGGCGTGCGAAGCCATGCCACCACCGGCTTCCCGCTCTTGCGGAAGTCCAGTAGTGCCTCGCGCAGCTCCTCAAGCTTCCCCCAACCGGCTCCGACGCCTCTCGGCGACAGCCCGATCGCCTTGATTCGCGAATCGCCCGCGGCAGCTCGCAACGAGGCCCAAAGTTGATGAACCGTTGTAGGCGTGGGTGCGCCGACGAGGCCGAACAGGAATGGCATCTCCGGCTCGGCCACCTCACCGATCGGCCCTTCCAGATTCAACATCAACACGGACCCGGATTCCACTGAAGGAGCGGCGGGAGTGCCGAAACGGACCGCAGCAAACCCTATCACCAACATCCCCACCACAGCGAGGACCAACCCACAGAAAATACCCAGAAGGAACTTCCGCATGGCTACGCTCCTTCGAGAATGAGGTCAACCCGCTGGGCGACGTCCTTCAGATACGCCGCATCGCCCTTCTCCAGCTCTACGGTTGCGTAGCCCGACCAGCCAACTTCTCGAAGCGCCTGATGCACCGCCTTCCAATCGAGGTCACCGTCCCGAAGGTTGACGAACTCCGCCTGCCGCTTGACGAAACGAAAATCCTTAAAATGCAGCTTCGCGATGCGATTCTTACCGAGAGTCTGGATCCAGTCCTGCGGGTATCCGAATAGGAGCATATTTCCAACGTCCAGGTACGAGCGTACCCACGGCGACTTCAACTGGTCGACGTAGGTCTTCATCTCGATCGGGGACAGAAGAAACTTGTTCCAGACATTCTCGACGGCGATCACCACCTTGGCCTTTTTGGCAAACGGGATCAGCTCCCGGATATGCTCCTGGCTGCGCTGCCATGCTTCCTCGTACCGGACTTGCGGATTCACCACCGCCGGCACAAGAAGCACGCTGGATGCGCCCCACATGGCAGCCTGTTCCAGGCTCATCTTCATACTGGCTACTGTCCGCTCTGCCACCCCGGCTTCTGGTGACGATAACGGACTCTTCCAGTGCTCCATGTTCATGACGCCATGAATCGGAAACTTCGTCGCTTGGGAGGCTTTCGCGAGTTGCTCGGCTTCCTGCATGGTGGGCACATTGCCCACTTCCATAGCCTCAAATCCAGCATCGCGGGCAATCCCGAACTTATCCTCCAGGCTGGTCCCGGCATCGATCATGGACAGCAAAACTGCCTTGCGGATTGGCAGCCTTCCAGTGGTTTGGGCGGCGGCGGCTGCCGGTACAACGGTCAGCCCTTGAGCAAATGTTCGTCGAGTCATGCGAATCTAACCCCTCGTTCCTGCGCGATCTTGCGAATGTGGCGTGCGCCTTCTTCATATTCTTCGGCCGTCTTCAAATGCTCCATCATGAGCGGCGGATCGCCCGAAAGCTTCGCCATCTCCTCCAGGATCGGCCGGTAGTCGACTTCGCCGCGCCCGGGAACTACTTCAATGAAGTGGACATTCATCTCCGGCACCCAGGACAAGTCTTTGGCATGACAGGAAAGGATATAGGGGCCGAGCTTGCGAAAACATTCCCGCGAGAATGCAGCGTTGTTGTAATACTTTTCCGGGGAATTGATTCCGTTGCAGATGTCGAGATGCACCCCGAAGCGTTTTCGGTCGATCGCGCTCATGAGCTTCAGGTAGGAGTCAGGACCATCGGGAAGGCACCATCCCATGATCTCAAGAGAAAAGGATGTGCGTGACGGCTTAACTGCGTCGATTACTTTCCGCACGTTTTCGACAGTAGCGTCGAAAAACTCCTGCGAAAGATTCTTGGGGTGAGGGCCGTACCAGACCTCTGGGTTGTACGATCCGGCTATGTCTACGCAGCAGCGCGCCCCCACTGCATCCGCGAGCGCAAGCCGCTCAGTGACGTAGGCGATATTTTTCCGCCGCTTCTCAGCATCGGGGTCGAGCATGTTGACCCATGCCCCAACTTCGGCAATAACAACATTCTCGGCGCGGAACGCGGTCTCGATCGCCCGCACACGTGCTGTATCCTTCACATCCGCGGCGGGGCAATACGCCGCGGAATAGCCGTGGCGGCGGTGTTCCTTTGCCAACTCGGCCGGATCTTCTGATTTGAGAAATATCGGACCGCCGAATCGGATGTTGCCGCCGGCGGCAAACACCATCGACGGGGCAGCCGCAGCGAGCGTTATGGCTTGGCGCCGGTTCACGCCCTAATTGTATGACGTGCCAGAATCCGCTCGTCAGCCAATCCGGAAAACGGCCTACGCCGGTACGGGGTCCGCAAACTCCGGTGTGTGGATCTGAATGATCTTCTTCGAGATGGCGTATTGAACGAGCTGCGCCTTGTTATGGATGTCCAGCTTACGCATGAGGTTGAATTTGTGCGCCTCTATGGTTTTCACCGACAGATTTAGGTCGCCCGCGATATCCTTCACGGAGTTCCCCTCCGCCAGAAACTTCAACACTTCGCGTTCGCGCGCTGTCAGCGTGGAGAAGCGAGGCGTCCGGGCATTGCTGCGAACGCGACTTCGGAAGTCATCCACCAACTGGGACAACATGCGCGGGCTCAGGAAGCTGCCGCCCCGGGCAACGTCGCGGATGGCAGACGCCAGCTGCGCTGCGGGCGAATCTTTCAATACATACCCGTTAGCGCCGACATCCATCGCTTCGATGAGGTAGTCCTCATCGTCATACATGGTGAGGTATAGAACTTTGGTTTCGGGCCGGCTTCGCCGTATCTGGCGAGTTGCCTCGAAGCAGCTCATACCTGGCATGCTGATGTCCATCACCACCACGTCCGGCTGAAGTGCCGCCGCGCGCTCAATCGCTTCCGCGCCGTTGGCGGCTTCCCCCACAACCTCGAGGTCCGATTCGGCTGCCACGAGCGTTTTTACGCCCTGGCGGAACAACGTATGGTCGTCAACTAACAAAATTCGGGTTCGAGACATGGTCCATTCCTATTGGTAGGTCGATACGGATCGTCGTGCCGTGTCGTTTCTTTTGAGATTGTGGTTTACTTTGGATCGTCATCCGGCCGCCGAGCAGCGCAACACGTTCACGCATACCGGCTAAGCCGAACGAAGCAGCCCTAAGTGCGTGGTTTGGGTCGAATCCCTTACCGTCGTCTTGTATCTTCAACCTGAGAGTCTCATCGGTTGCTTCGAGATGGATCTTTACGTTTTTTGCCTCGGAATGTTTCGTGGCATTGGACAAGCATTCCTGCGCGAGCCGATAAACCATCAGCGGCATCCGGCCACTAAGCTCCGGCATCTCACCAACTTCCACTTCTACGTTTCCTTTTGAAACAGATCGAAAGCGCGTCGCCAATTGGCGAAGTGCCGCACTGAGGCCAAATGTCTCAATGACCTCGGGATTTAACGATGCGAGGATACGCCGGATCTCTTCCACCGTTCGCTCGGCCAGATGGCGCGTAGCGCGCAACTGCGTCCGAATCTCCTCCTCCTTCGATTGCGCTTCGAGCATCTCCAGATTCAAACGAATACACAGCAGAGACTGACCGGCTTCATCGTGTATCTCCTGCCCGATGCGCCGCCTTTCCAGCTCCTCTACCTCCAACATTCGCTTGCTGAGCGCGCGCAGTTGCCCTTCGCGCTCTGCCAGTTCGTCTATCAAATGGGTCTTTTCAGCAGCAGCCAGACAGCGGTCAGCCGCGATCCGCAGCAGTTCACGTTCCCGCGGCAGCCATGGATAGACCCGCCGGAAGCCCAGCTGCAGAACACCCTGCTTTCCGAGCGGTACCGACCAGCATGTGGCAACTTTCCAGCTAGACTCCAGAAGGCGGGAGTCCTTTGGTTTAGGGCGGAAAGACTTTGCCTGCTCAAGACTTTTGGGAACATCCGCCGGAAACCACATCCGGGCTTCATCGGCTCTGGCATAACCCCGCAGAGCCAACGTGAACCGATGCAGGGTTGCCGTTAGATTGGTCGATTCATGCTCGGCCCGAAATAGTTCCTCGAGAACTGCCGCTTCCGCCTCGCGGACCTCGTGGTAGCAACGGTTCACAATAACGGAAACTTCCTGTAGCGCTGCTGGAGACAATCCCTGCCGTACCAGCGACTCAATCACTTCGTCGGCCGGAATCCCCATCTTCGCCAAGCGGCGGCTGTGATACTCGGTCTGCTCCAGACGCTTGGGGTCTAGATACTCTAGTCGTTTACGATCACTGGCACGCACAGTAATCGTATCGGTCGGGTATGAGTCTTGCTTAGCGAAAGCTAAGGAGTTTGGCCCGTCAGCTTCAGCAAATTCACTACATCCGTCTGAGATCCGGCGATCGCCAGTTCAAGGGGTGTCCGCCCTTCCTTGTTCCGCCGGTTTGGGTCCGCATTGTGGCGTAGTAATACTTCAACCACCTCTTTCCTCCCCCAGCTGGCGGCGTGATGGAGAGGGGTAGCCCCCGAATCCGTATCGGTGGCGTTGATATCGGCGCCTCTTTCCAGCAATAGTTCAACCACGGGAGTCATCCCGGCCAACGCCGCGTCGTGTAGCGGCGTCGAGCCTACGTTATTTCGCGCGTCCACCTTCGCACCTTTGCGGAGCAGCAAATCTACTACGTCGCGATGACCTTTCAGCGCGGCATCATGCAGGTAGGTTCCCCCGTTGCCGGTCCGTCCGTTCGGGTCGGCTCCTCGGGCAAGCAGCAAGGCCACAATGTCCATCTGCCCCCGGATCACCGCATCCGCCATCTGCTTGCCCCCGGATTCGTCCGGCAGCTTCGCGCCCCGGGCCAGCAGCATATCGATTACACTCGCATTTCTCTGCCGAATTGCTTCGTCGAGCGGGGTCGATCCGTGATTGTCCTTCACGTCCAGTTCCGCACCCGCATCCAGCAGCACGGCAGCCGTTTCCACATGGCCTTTCGCACACGCTTCGTGCAGCGGCGTCACACCCGTTTCGGTGTTCCGGCTCTTCGGATTTGCCCCCTTCTCCAGCAGAAACCGGACCAAGGCGGTCTGACCCTTCCAGGCGGCCTCATCGAGCGGCCTCGAACCGTGGTTGTCAACGGCATTGACATCGGCGCCTCGCGCCACCAACTGCTCCGCTATTTCTCTATGACCGCGGCTGGACGCCAAATGAAGCGCCGTAGATCCGCCGCGGTATCGGGCTTTGACATCCGCGCCGTTGTCGATCAGCAGCTTCACAATCTCAAAATGGTTGGTCAGAATCGCGTAATGCAGCGGCGTCGATCCACCCTCGGCGTGCTGCATATTCGGATCGGCTCCGGCGGCGATTAATATCCGCGCCATATTCAGGTCGCCATTCCAGGAAGCCTCATGGAGCGCGGTGCCGCCCAAAGCGTCCAGCTCGTTCACCTTGGCTCCCGCGTCCAGAAGTTCCTTGACCCGCACCACATCGCCGCTGCGTACGGCGCGATGCAAATCCGCAGCCGGAACAAGTGTGGCGGCAACCAGCAACAGGGCTAGCGTCCGCATAGCCTCAACCTAGCATGGCGGCAAGAGAATCCCGGTACGGCGCGCGTGCCACGCCTTTCTCGGTGATGATCGCCGTCACGTAGTCTGCCGGAGTGACGTCGAATGCGGGGTTGCGCACCGCAATCCCGATAGGCGCAATATTTGGCGTATACATATCTGTCACTTCGGACGCCGGGCGCTCCTCAATCGGAATCTCGGCTCCGCTTGCCAGCTTAAAGTCGAGCGTGGAAATCGGCGCAGCCACGTAAAACGGAACGCGATTCTCTTTGGCTAATACCGCCAGGGAATACGTTCCGATCTTGTTTGCTACGTCGCCATTGGCGGCAATACGGTCCGCCCCCACAACCACACAGCCGATACGGCCCTGTTGTAGAAACCATCCGGCCATGTTGTCGGTGATCAGTGTCGCCGGGATACCGTCCTGCTGCAGCTCCCATGCGGTCAACCGCGCGCCTTGCAGAAAGGGACGCGTTTCGTCCGCGAACACATCGATCTTCTTGCCCTGCTCAACGGCCGAACGGATCACCCCCAGCGCCGTGCCGTACCCGGCGGTTGCCAGCGCGCCGGCGTTGCAATGCGTCAGCACCGTCTTGCCATCGGGCACGAGATCGGCTCCATGCCGGCCAATCGATCGGTTGATCGCAATATCCTCTTCGCGGATCAGCGCTGCTTCGCGCACCAGCGCATCACGAACCTCGCGGTCGGGTTTGCCTTGCATCTCCTGATAGCAGCGCTTCATACGCTCGATCGCCCAGAACAGATTCACCGCCGTTGGCCGTGTCTCAGCCAGGGCGTCACAGATCACCGGGAACTCGGCGTCGAGATGATCGGCATCCCGAGCTCCCAATGCGATTCCCATCGCCGCGGCAACGCCGATTGCCGGAGCTCCGCGGATCACCATGTCTTTAATCGCCGCGGCTACTTGCGGATACGTCCGGCAGGTGACGAATGCCTGCACGCGCGGCAATCGCGTTTGATCGATCATGACGACGCCGTCGGACGTCCACTGAATTGTTTCAACCATGAGTTCTTTCCCAGAGATAAGCCGCCAGCAGCGTTCCGTTATACGAGGCGTGCATCACGGTCGAAGCAAGCGTCGAATCCGTCACGTGCCGTACGACGCCAAATACTGCGCCCGCCGCCGCCACCAGAACTGCCTGTTGCCACACGCCCCGCGCCTGCGG
The DNA here is from genome assembly GCA_964441675.1 of uncultured Solibacteraceae bacterium. Lineage (GTDB taxonomy): Bacteria > Acidobacteriota > Terriglobia > Bryobacterales > Bryobacteraceae > JAPKYZ01. Next base: position 15,969 of record CAYTVP010000052.1, read on the forward strand.
CAGATGGAGCAATCCAAACGCCGCCGCCGTCAGCAGAATGCCCGCCAGGGCCCCTGATTCCCGCACCAGAAGCGGCTGCGCAAAACCTCGAAAAAAAAGCTCCTCGGCCAGCGGACCCGCGATCACGATCGCAACGGCGGCCAGTGGCAGGAGAGCAGGATCATCGAGCAGCTTCTTGACCGGCGAGGTGGCATCCGTAATCCCCACTGCCTGCGCAGTCCAGCCAATGACGAACACCAACGCCAGACCCGCGGGTATCA
>CAYTVP010000053.1:0-8703 GCA_964441675.1 uncultured Solibacteraceae bacterium
CGCTGAAGCCGCTCGAAGAACAACTGAGCGCGGCGGAAGCGGCGCAAACCGCGGCGCGTGGTGCGCTCGATCCCCTGTCCAAAACCATGCAAGCCGCCGCCGCGGCCGTGGCCGCCGCGCAGAAGCCGGCCGATGAAGCCGCGAAGGCCTTGGCCGAGATGCAAGGGCAGGTTTCCGCCAAGGATGAAATCGTAAAACTCCTCTCGGCGACCGCCACGCAAACCGCCGCGGACGCTGTTTCATTGAACGTGTTTCAGGGCGTGTATTTGAGTCCGCAGCAGGCCAAGGCGTTATCGAACCTTCTGCAGCAGAATATTACTCATTACGAATCCGCCTTCGGCGAAATCAAACTGGAGCCTGCTGCCGGTTCCGCTCCGATCGTCCAGTAGTTTTTAAAAAAGCTCAAGAATCCCGCAACTTCTCGGGAAACACCGCATAGCCTTCCGGTGGGGGAAATGCCGCCTCCAATAACTCCAGCCTTCTTCTGAGATGGCGGCTGGCCAGCTGTCTCGGACCGGTATCGACGTCGAGATCGCAGCAGATTCCGTGGAGATAAAGTGTCAGGGTATCGATGAACGACTGCCGCGCATACTCGCGTAGCAGCTTGGTCGAACGATGCAGCGGCGCCGGCTTTTCCGATAGACGGAGCTTCAGATCCCACCCGGCATCGTCCACCTCTCCGTGGATGTTTGCGCGCAGTTCTGACCGGATCAGGGCGAGATAGTCGCGATCTATGTCCGAGGGCAGATTCCCGGCAACAAGTGTTCCGATGGCCTGAAAAAATCGGTAGTGGTGCTCTCCGATATCGCGGTCCTCAAATGGAAACAGAATGGTGCGTGCCTTGGGCGATATGGTGCATGCCACGGGGATCGGTTTTGCGGGGCGCACCAGCGAAACCAGGTCTCCCGCGCCGGAACCCGTCTTCGCAGCCTTTTCCAGAAACGGCACGAAGAGGATATTCACCGGCTTCACCAGGTCCACAATTTTCGGCGGCAGCGCGGAAACCGGCTCTTCTAGAAACTCTTTCCGTTCCTCGTCGGTTGGCTGCGCGGCGAGGAAGAAATAAGAGAACGAGTTGTTTAGCGGCAAGAGATCGTCATGGAAGCGGTTGGCGAAATCGTGGACAGGAATCGTCGAGCCCGCAGCCAGGACAGCCGCATCCTTCGATGCAGACATCTACAACGCCATGTTAGCGTGAACCGGAGAGGCGAAAAACGAGGGGTCTGAAGATTCTGGTTTCTGCCGGGGAAGCTTCCGGAGATCTTTATGCGGCAAGCCTGGTGAGGGCGCTCTTGCGCCGCAAGCCGGATTTACGCTTTGCCGGATGCGCGGGCCCGCAAATGGCCGCCGCGGGCGTCGATTCCGTATGCGACCAGAAAGCGCTTCAAGTGGTCGGGCTGGCCGAGGTAGTCTCGCATCTGCCGGCCATCTACCGCCAGTACAGAAGATTGATTCAGTGGGCTGACCGCGAACGTCCGGCCGCCGCGATCCTTACCGATAGCTCCGGTTTTCACCTTCGGGTTGCCCGCAGGTTGAAGGATTTGGGGATTCCGGTCGCTTACCTGGTGGCCCCGCAGGCATGGGCGTGGCGGCAGGGCCGGGTCCGCAAGCTGCGGCGAAACGTGGAGCGGCTTCTGTGCATCTTTCCTTTTGAAGAAAAGTTCTTTCGTTCTTATGGCATTCGCGCTCACTACATTGGCCATCCGCTGGCCCGCCTTATCCGCGTCTCAACCGATCGCCGGACATTTTTCGATGCACACCAACTGGTGCCGGGGAAACCGTTGATAGCGCTGCTTCCGGGAAGCCGGCCGGGTGAGATTGCCCGGCACCTGCCGATCTTGCGGGACGCTACCAAACTGATTTCCGGACAGTTTCTGCTGGGCGCCCCGGCGGGCCTGGATACCGGATTTATCGAGAAGGCAATGGCCGGAGTGCCGGTGAAGGTTGCTTCCGGCTCCACATGGGATCTGCTGGGGCATTGCGATGTCGCGCTTGCAGCAAGCGGCACCGTAACGGTAGAGGCAGCACTCCTCGGCGCGCCCATGGTGACGTTCTATCGGGTTAGTGAGCTAACTTGGAGGATAGGGCGGCCATTGGTAAAGGCGCCGTTTCTATCGATGGTGAACCTGATTGCCGAGAAAAAAATAGTCCCGGAGCTGATTCAGGGCGAGGCAACGGGCGAGAAACTGGCCGCCGAAGCGCGCCTGTTATTGCACGATATGTCTGCCCGGGATTCCATGCGGCTTGATCTCAGAACCGTGGCCAAGCGACTGGCCACCGCGGCTGACCCGATTGAAACTGCCGCCGATCATCTGATGGAGTTGATGAATGTCGATGTCTAGGCCCATTTTGCGGACTGCGGCCACTGCCTTTCTGGGGCTCGCCAGCGCAATGGCGCAGCAACCGCGGGCCCGCGTCGATGTCATCTCGACGAATGTCGATGCGAAGGTCAATCCCAATACGCAAGCTCTGGAAGCACTAGCGACCGTTCAATTTACGCCCCTCGATAGCGGCATTCAGGACGTAAATTTTGAGTTGAATGACGCCTTAAAAGTTTCACAGGTTGTCGACGACAAGGATCAGCCGCTAACAGCCGCGCGCGCGGGCGAATTCCTGCTGCGCATTTCCTTCCCGCAGGAGCTGGTCAAGGGCCAACCGGTATCTGTGAAGATCCGTTACGACGGCCGCCTTTCGGGTCAGGAAGAATCTCCGGTATTCGGGATCCGCTTTGCGGCAATCCACAATGATTTCGCTTATCTGTTGTATCCGTCGCGTTGGTTTCCGATCAATGACTACACAACCGACCGGTACACGGGCGATTTCCACATAACAGTTCCCACTGGTTTCCGTGTTGTCAGTGGCGGCTTCGAGACAAAAGCATCCGGTCCCGAGGGCGACGTCTTCTCGATCAAGTACACGCAGCCGGGATTCGGCGGCAGTCTGGCGATCGTAAAGGGTGAGCCCATCCGGGTGCCCTCGCAGGGTGCCAATACGGCACTGTACTTCCGCGAGCACGCGAATCTGGCAAAGCAGTATGGCGAGGAAACGGGCAAAATTTTGAGCTATTTCGCCGGTTTGTTTGGTACTCCCCCGAACAGCAGCCTGACGCTTATCGAAACGGAGAAAGGCGCGCCGAGCGGCTACTCCGGACCGGGCATTATCTTTTTCTCGCCCTCAACGCTTGGATCGGAAGTGAACGAACGTGGGCTGGCCAATCAGGTCGCCCGGCAATGGTGGGGGCAGCAGCTCTCGGCCTCCACACGAAACCATCTGTGGATTACCAACGGCATGGCACGGTATGCGGAGCTGCTTTATCTCGAACAGGTGGGCGGACCGTCCGTTTTCGAGCAGGAGATCCGCGACGCGTACACCGAAGCCCTGACCATCGATCAGCCGCCGCTGATCCAGTCGGGGCGCATGGAGGATTACTCTCCGGAGTTCTGGGCGCTCACTGGCGCCAAGGGCGCGGCGGTCTACAACATGCTCCGGACGGTGTTGGGCGACGAGAAGTTCTGGGCTGCGATGAAAGAAGCGCAGGCGCGCTATGCCGGCAAGCCAATCAATACGGAGAACCTTCGTCAAGTGGTGGACGCTATCGGCGGCCAGGATTACGGCTATTTCTTCTCGCAGTGGGTGGAGTCCAGCGGTGCGCCGGAGTTCAAGCTGGAGTACACCGTCTTTCGGACGCAGAAAGGATTCCGCGTTGTCGGCAGAGTGTCACAGGATCTGGATACCTTCCGGATGCCTGCGGAACTACGAATCGAAACCGAAGGCAATCCGGAATCCAAGACGGTGGAAGTCGCCGGAACCGCGAGCGAGTTTGCTGTGGAGACTTTTGGCAAACCGGTGCGGCTGGTGCTCGATCCTACGATGCAAGTTCTTCGCTGGAGTCCCAACGTACGCGTCGCGGTGGCGATCCGGCGCGGCGAGCAGTTTGCGGAAGTCAATGATTTTGGCGAGGCACTGAAGGAATACCAAAAGGCCCTCGATGTCGCGCGAAATTCATCGCTCGCGCATTACCGTATCGCGGAGGTATTCTTCCTGCAGACCAACTGGCAGGCCGCGGCAAACTCGTTCCGCGAAGCGCTGAGTGGAGACCTGGAGCCGAAATGGACGGAGGTTTGGTCCCGCATCCACCTCGGTAAGGTGTTCGACGTAACCGGCCAGCGGGAACGCGCCGTAAACGAATATAATCTCGCGCTCCGTACAAAAGACGATACGCAGGGCGCGCAGGAAGAAGCCGCTAAGTACTTGAAGCAGCCCTACCGGCGATCAATCTCGAGCAATTAGCGGGATGTTCTGACTTCCCGCATCCGATAGTTGCCGTGCGGCGGGAGCCTGCCAGGAGATCAGTATTTTCGGCATCAGGGCGCCAAGAATTAGTAAAACTGCCAGTCCCGAAAGAGCCCATCGCTTTTGTCCCACCGCATCGGCGCGCAGTTCCGGATTCCACTGGCGCCCCAGAAACAGGCGAGCGAAAAGTCGAAATATGGCAATGGCATTGAGCGCTGTTGCGATGGGCATCGCCCAGCCGATCCATGGATGAACTTCCATTGTTCCGTGCAGGAGCAAATCCTCCGCTACGAATCCGAGCGTTCCCGGCAGGCCCACGGCGGCGAATCCGAAGATTGCGAAGAAGGCCGCAAACCTGGGTGCAGGGCCCGCCAATCCCAGATACTTCGCATTCCAATCGACCGTGAATAGCGCCTCGATCGCTCGTTGGACAATCACCAGTCCGGCGCCGGCCAACGCGAGCACAGTCCACAGCGCCATGGCGCCGGAGACAGCTTCAGCGGAACCTTCTTCCAATCCCGTTAGAACGCTGACGGACTGGCTGACAATCAGGAATCCAATGACACGGCGGGGTGGGTTGGCGGCGACGGCCATCACGGCGGCAGCGAGCGCTGTGACGAGCGCGAGACCCGTCATTGTCGGAAAGGTTTCGCGGGCAATCGGCCCGAATCCGGTAACAACTAATCGCGCGACCAGAAAGGCGCCCAACTGCGAAACAACGGCGAGAGTGGAAGGCAATGCCAGCGGGCCATCCATCGCGCCAATAATCCAGGTGTGCAGGGGAAACAGCCCGCTTCGCACCGCCACAGCAACCATGAAAAACGCGAACGCCCACATTCGTGTGGTTTCGCCGGTCGATGGAATTAGCGCGACTGCGACCGCAAGCGAAATCGAACTTGCGCCCATAGCCAGCGCGATCGGGACGCGGCCGCGATAACGATGGCCCGGCGTCGGATTGCCGCGGAACAACAACAGGGGAAGAAAGGACGCTGTCCAACCCACGCAGAGCAACCAGGGCTCTGTGGCAGCGTAGGTTGTGTGGACCGCCGCGGCTACCAGCAGAAGTGCCTCTGCCTGCCGGTTGCGGAGTTCCGCCTGGGACAACGCCAGCGTCAGAATCAACGTCAAGCCGGCGACGAGAACGATCGGCCACGCATTGATACCGTCCACCTGAAACCATCCGTCTGCCAGCGGTTTTGTTATGTTCTGGCCGGAGGCTAAAGTAAGGTTCAATATCCGCGACGCGAGCAGCAGGTTGATCAAAGCTCCGCCGCCGGCAATCCATTGGCGAGCCCGAAGCGGCGCGATCCACACCGCAGCCGCAGCCCCAAGCCACACCGCCAAGGCGGTTGAAAGATAAGGGAAATCCAGTTCAGCCATCAACTCTCCGAATTGATTCCTCTGCCGTCAGCACGTGTCCGGATGCCCGAACATTCTTCTGCGCCGGGGCCCCGTCGTCCAAAATTGCGCGATCCCACCACAACAGCCATCCACCCAGGCGAAGCAGCGGGTTGGCGATGAAGCGCTCCAGAATTTCATCCAGGAAACCGCGCATGAGAGCGAATCGATACAGCCGGAGCCGAACGGATTTTGGCAGGAACGCCTTGTAGTGGATTCCCGGACGGTCGAGTTGTCCTCCGGAGGCGGCGTGCATGTGGTGAAACTCGTGCATCATGGAAGGCGTGCGCAGGAAATCCAGCGTGCGTACCGTCGCGTGGCCAACGATGTGAATCAGGGCAAGCGTGGTCCATCCAAAGCCGATCTCCGCGAAAATCAGGCCCACTTGGGATAGCGCTCCATAAGCCAGTGCTGTCTTTGCCTCTGCGGATGCGCGTCCGGCCATAACGCCGAGAATGGCGGTGCTTAGGCCGACCGCGATGACCGCGGCGCGAAGCGCCACCGAAGCCTCAAGAAGCGGCTCGGCACGGAGCAGGAGATAGGCACCGGCGTGGACAGAGATGGCTCCGTAGAAGATTGCGCTCGATGGCGTGGGTCCTTCCATCGCGCGGGGTAACCATCCGGAAAAGGGAATCTGCGCGGATTTTCCACAGGCGCCTACCAGTAGCAACAATCCCGCAAGCGTCGCCAGTCCGGAGGAAAAAGATAGATCCGCCAGCTCTAGAAAGGAAGCGGTGCCCATGTAGTGGTGCAGCATGAAGACGCCCATCAGCAATCCGATGTCGGCTGCGCGGTACATGGTGAAGGTGGTGAGCGCGCTCGCCACCGGCTCCGGACGCTCTTGAAAGAACGCGATCAGAAGTACGGAGGTGATGCCTACGAGCTCCCAACCGGCAATCAACAAGTCAAACGAAGCCGCGGCGTAAATCAGCATCGATCCGAACGCGAACAAGTGAAGAAGTAGAAAGAACCGGAAGAACCCCCGCTCCCGGTGCAAGTATCGGAACGAAAATCCACCGACGAGACCCGTCAGGATAACGGTGAGAGCCAGCATCGGAAACGAAGTGCGGTCCGCCAGCAATGTCATAGGGAACGAATAATGTCCCAAAGCGAACAGATTGCCGGGGGAAGCAACCAGCCTTCCGTTTTCGGTTTCAGCCAAGGCTGCCGCCAGTGGCACTAAAAGCAACGTGCTGACGCTGAAGATTAGCGAAGTAAAACGGTTCACCCACCGTTCCGGAGGCGTAAAGCCGAACAGCCAGACAAGCCCTAACAACGCAAACGAAAAGCCCGGTAAGGCAACTACGGCAATTAGTATTGTTTCTCCGTTTATCACGCTGCGTCCTTCTGCTGGCCGGCGGGTCGCAGTGGGCGAATCTGCGCAATGGGTAGATGCTCGCGGTGGCCGCGATACCATTCCAAGGACGAACTCACCACCGGGAGTTCGTCTTTTCCACCTGTAAAGATCTGAAACTGCCCTCCGGAAAGCACGCGAATGGTCCCATCGACCGGATCGATGATCGCCATCCGAACCCACCGGTTCTCGACGAACTCACGCACCATGGAACTGTTTTCGAAGATCCGGAAAAAGATGGCCTCGGTTGTCTCCAAAAGAAAAAGGCTTCGCACCGGTTCGTGGATCTCTACCATCTGCCATGGCAAGCCGGTGCGCAAATCGCTCGAGTTGCCATTGATTACGCCGATGAGCCCGGCGACATTGTGAGGCAGCTTGGTGCCGGCGCCGTACACTTCGTTGTCCACATAGGAAAAGTAATACTCGAGGCTGATTCCCGCGCAGACCGGCACCACGGCAGATAGCAAGGCCGCCAAAAGATCGCCGGTGGGGTCCTGAAACGGATCATACGAGGTAAGAAAGATGCGGCGATCGAGAAACAGGCCGCGCGTAACTTCGCGGCGGCCAACGAACGTAATTGCGTTCGTGGCGTGGCCGCATTCGGGCCTCGGTTCCGCCAAGTGTTCGGAACGCTCCTCGACGTGGCGGATGGCCGCCTCGGGAGTTTCGTCCAGGCGCGCGGATTCAAATCGGCGCGAGCGTTCGTGCGCGTTGCGAGCACGTGCTTTATCCAACGTCTGGCGTACGCGCGCATATTTTTCGCGGTGCGATGCGGGAACCAGTTCCTCATCGAAAATCTCGATGTCGTCGTTCCCGGTATCGTGATAGCCGCCGACAAACCACGTGGAATCCGGAATCCGTACGCCGCGCTCGACGAGCGCCCGGCGCACGTTCGGCAAATTTGCCATCGCAGCGAAAATGCGGCCGTTCGGGCCGCCGCGGCGGCCGCCACAGGCGCCGCAATCGTAGGCGGACTCGTGTGGATTATTGAGGCTGGTCGATCCGTGGCCAAGGACTACGACAATGGGCGCGAAGTTCTCTGTCAGGCCAGCCTGCGTTAGCACGCCGGCGACGCGATCCGTCTTCTCGGTTTCCGAAAATCCGAGCATCAGGCCTTCTGCCATGTCATGCCCGGTCTGGTCCCGGCGCTCGACCGTGATTTCGGTGCGGGGCTCAGGCAGAAACTTGCGATTTAAGGCGGTCCGCAGTTTGCCATAACCGCGCGGTGCCAGAAGCCGCGTAATCAGCGGCAGCAACGAAAAAATGCCTAACAAGGCCGTGCTGATCCAACCGCCTACCAGGGTCCGCGACGAAAGGAATTTCTGCTGAGTCAACTGGCCCAGTGCCCGGCGAATGGCCGTACGCTGCTCTGCCTTCTCGACATCGTCAGCATGCGGAATCTCGCGAACCGCATGAGCCGGTTTCACCACGACGGGGCATAGATTGACTCCACGTGCGTCGTCGATTCCCTTGTAGTCAATGGCGGCCCCATAGAAGCCGGCCGCGCCGAATGTCTCAAATGTAGGCGCTATTTCTTCCAGGTGGCGGCGGATGGATTCTTCACGGTCATCAAGGCAGAAGAACACCTGAGCTTCCGGACGGCGGCGCTTGCCGGTGGGCGGGTTCTCGCGGCGAACACGCGCGATTGGCCCCAGCAC
>CAYTVP010000053.1:8713-16210 GCA_964441675.1 uncultured Solibacteraceae bacterium
AGCACCATCTGCTCATGCCTGCGTTCATAAGCCAAGTGCCAGATCCGCCGCCGTTCCATCTGGTCGAACAGATCCAGTTCGGTCCAGATGGCCTGAAGAGCGGCTCCCGGGATGATACGACTGGCGAGAGCAGTGCGATACAGATAGAAGGCGCTTGCCAGACGGCGCGCTGATTCGGCGACCGTCTTATCATCCGACTCCTCTACGAATGCCAGATTCCGGGCAGCGACCATCTTTATGGAAAGACGCATGGCCAGATAATCCATCAGGCGGAATGGCAGCCGTTCGTGGGGGGCGAGTTGTGGTTCATGCTCCAGACGGTTGAACAGTCCCGCCCAGCCCGCAAGCGACAAGAGTTCATCCTGCAAAAAAGGCAGCCAGCGTTCATCTGGGACACCCAGCTCGTCCAGCATCTCTAGAACCGCCGATTCGGCGTTGAGTGAAGCGGCTTCCTGCCGCCGCAGTTCCTGGCTGAGCCCATCAAGTGCTTTGGGCATCAGGCCGCCTCCGAGCGCCAGCAATCGCCGGCAGCTCCGATAGAAGCCATTTTCACGGTTCGCCATCGTCCAGTAGGAAACACCCTGATCGAAGTAAATGGATGAAAGGCGGATTAGCAACGGATGAATTGCGTCGGCGATTGCCTGGCTGCGGACCGGCTCGCCGTTCCGGGAGCTATCGCGTGACTCCACGATTTCGAGGCAAGCGTCAAACAGCGACGGGTCCTGGCGAGCTTCCCCGGCCAGATCGCCCTCATCCAGTCGCCATGCTAATGTCTCGCCAGCCGGCGGGCGCAGATTTTCCGTTAGGATGCGCCGGCGCAGAGTGCGGCGATCGATCAGACCGGCTACGGGCTGGTTTGGCTCTGCGTCAAGGACTGTGACGACGTCCTCCCACAAAATCCGGCCGGTCCGGAAATGCTCCTCATACTGCGCTTCGGTCATGTAGGGTTCGGCACCATAAACCCGCGCCGCCTCTGCTACCGCTTCTTCAAACGGAAGATGTTGAAAAGCATGCAGAGTGTTGTGGTGTATGAATACCCCGATCGGGCCCTGCGCCGGGAGCAGGTGTGAGATGTGAGCCACCGCCTCTCGAAGGCGGTCCACCCGAGACCTTTCTGCTGTCATCAGGCAGCCGCCGAACGAAACTTGCGCCGCGCTGCCAGCTCATGAGCGGACATTGGCTGGTGGTTATCCAGACCTGTTAGAACGAGTTTCACGTTGCGGCTTCGTTCGGCCAGGTCATGCATTTTTCCGAATACGGTGTGGTCCACTACCCAAGCATTGCTAAAGTCTACGATGATCGTCTGGACGTCCGGAGGCGCCTGCAGTATCCGCTTCTTCAGGCCGAGATAATTCGTAAAGATTGCGGAATCGTGTACCTCAAGGATCAGTACATCGCCATCGCGACGATCCCGAACCACGGCACGGAACAGAGTGCTTAGGGGAGCGCCGTTCTTCAAGTGTAGCAGGATCTTCAACAACAGTCCGCCGGCGACACCCATCAGTAGGTCCGTGGCCAGCGTGACTACCAACGTAAAGACGAACAACAATAACTGCTCCGGCCCGATACGGTAGACGTGAGTAAATTCCTTGGGTGACGAAAGACGGAAGCCAGTGTAAATCAGCATCGCCGCCAGTGCGGCGAGCGGAATTTCCTGTATGAAGTTGGGAATCAGCATCAGGGAAAGCAGCAGGAACAAGCCGTGGAAGAAGTTGGACCATTTGGACTCTGCACCCGCGTCGATATTGGCTTTGCTGCGAACGATCTCGGAGATCATCGGCAGGCCCCCGATCATGGCGGAGACAGTGTTACCGATGCCGGTTGCCAGCAGATCACGATTGAGATCGCTTGTCCGGCGCTTTGGATCGAGCGCATCGACGGCAGTGACGCTCAGCAGAGACTCGATCGAGCCGACCAATGTGAACATCACGATGTATTTGATCGATACCGGCGAGAAGACCTGCGAGAAGTCCGGTAGCGCCAGCGCATTTAGAAGAGAGCCTGGCAAGCGGATCAGAAACCGTGGGCCTACATGGTACTCGTGTGCGGCGAACGTGTAGACGTGCGAGTGTTCCAGATCGAAGTAGAGGCCCAGCGGCACGGCAAATGCCAAGACAAGCATCGGTGTAGGAATCTGCCGCAGCCAGCGATTCTTAAGGAGCGGAAATCCAACGAGAGTAGCAATGGATAACGCTCCAATGAGCGTTACCTCCGGGTTCAGGTTTAAAAGGCTGTGGGGAATCTCAGCCAGCAGCTGCAGCGGGCCCTTAGACTCTGGTGTAACACCCAGCGCGACATGCGATTGTTTCGCGATGATGATGATGCCGATCGCGGCTAACATTCCGTGAACCACAGAAGATGGCATCGCGTCACCGATCACCCCTGCTTTTGTGAGGGCGAGAATAATTTGCAGTATGGCTGCGACCACGCCAACTGCGAGCGCGCGTTGGTAACCGACCGTTCCTCCGCCCAGTTCCGTGACGGCGCCGATGGCAATGACGATAAGGCCGGCCGCCGGACCCTTGATCGTGAGTCTTGCGCTGCCAATAAACGTCCCGAGAATACCGCCGACGATCGCTGTTAGGATTCCCGAAATTGGCGGGAATCCGCTGGCCATTGAAATGCCTAGGCAAAGGGGCAGGGCAATCAGAAAGACCAGGAATCCTGATTGCAAATCAGCCTTTATGTGACTATTGGGGCTCACTATTCCAGCATGGAATCGATCCTTCTAGCGGCATATCCCCTGCGCGGGGGAATCCGGCACCCGATTTACCACTAGAGCGCTGAAATTGCCGGATCGGCCGATAGGCTGGAACTTATGAACGTGCGTCTGTGGCTGCCTGCCGTATTCCTGATGACAGGCTCGATTTTATTGGCACAGGATAGCCGAACTCTCCTGAACCGATCCATGCCGAACTGGCTGGACCTGGGTGTGCAAGCTCGCTGGCGGCCCGAGGGTCAGCGGGCGATTGGATTCCAGGAAGGAGCCGGCCAGGATTTTTTCAATCAGCGGTACCGGTTTTCTGTAGGAATCAAGCCTACGCCCTGGTTAAAGTTCTTCGGAGAGTTTCAAGACTCCCGAGCGCCCGGCCTGGAACATCAGGCGGGAAATGTGCGGGATGTTACCGAGCTTCGCCAGGCATGGGTGGACATCGGAAACGAAGGCGGCTGGTGGGATCTGAAAGCCGGACGGCAGCCATTGGCATTCGGTAGCGATCGCGTGGTCGGCGCATCCGAATGGGGCAATGTGCCCCGCGTGTTCGACGCTGTGCGGCTTGGAATTCACCACGGTTCCGACCGGGTGGACTTCTTTGCCAGCTCCGTCGTGCGCAGCGACGCCGACGCCCCCGATCATCATCAGCAGGGAAACAATCTGCATGGTGTCTATGGCTCGTTCGGGTCGTGGATTCACGGCTCGAAGATCGAGCCGTATTTGCTGTGGAGATCGATTCCATTCGCGGTGGACGAGATGGGACGAACCGGGAAGGCGGACAGCTACACGTATGGTCTTCGCTCGGCTGGTGCGATTACGCCCAAATGGGTGTATGAAGCTGAAATTATCGGCCAGCGGGGCGCGATTGTATCGGGAGCGTTGCGCTCCTGGGCGGCGACGGCGCAAGCGCAGCGGATTCTTGGTTCGCTCCCCTGGAAACCTTCGCTCCTGGCCGAATACAACTACGCCTCAGGCGATCGCAATCCGAAGGACAACACGATTGGGACGTTTGACCAGCTGTACCCGACCAACCACTCTATCTATGGTGTAGCCGATCAGATCGGCAGGCGAAACACCAGCAATGTTCGCGGCGGTATCTGGCTAAGGCCGCACAAGAGCGTGCTGATTAAGACAGAAGGCCATTCTTTCTGGCTGGCCAGCCGGTACGATGCCCTCTACGCCGCTAACGGTGCGGTCAGCGTTCCCGCGGTTGCCGGAGGAGCCAAGTACGGCCATGTTGGAACGGAATTCGATATTACCGGCGAAGTGAAGCTATCGCGATATTACGTCTTCGGCGCGCAGTTCGGACACCTGTTTCCCGGCCGTTTTCTCGAAACCTATACGCCAGGAGTGGGGCACGCGTTCTACGCCGTGTATCTCGACATTCATCTATAAAAGTTCAACCGGTGAGACCGTTGCGAATGGCGAAGCGGACCACATCGACCGCGGAATGGAGATCCAGTTTTTCCATAATCCGTCCGCGGTGGGCTTCGACTGTGTAGATACTCAGCGAAAGGATCGTCGCAATGTCCTTGTTGGTTTTTCCTTCGGCAATCAACTGCAACACTTCCCGCTCGCGCGACGTTAACAAGTCAATCGGATTCGTAACATGCTGGCGATAGTCTGTCAAAACGAGATCCGCCACCGACGGGCTGAGGTATCCTTCACCCCGCGCCACGGCGCGGACGGCTGTCAGTAGTGCATCGTCGTCGGCGTCTTTCACCAGGTAACCCTTCGCGCCCGCGCGTAAAATTTCGCGGACGTATACTGCATCGCGGTGCATGCTGAGCACGAGGACACGCGTACGGGGCGAGACATCGCCGATGCGCCGGGTCGCCTCGATCCCGTTCAACTCGGGCATGGAGACGTCCATGATGACAAGGTCAGGCTGAAGTTGTCCTGCGAGTTCAACCGCCTCCCGGCCATTACCTGCCTCGCCGATAATTTCCAGATCCGTTTGCGCCGATAGGATCATTGCAAACCCGCGGCGCACCACGGAGTGATCATCCGCCAACAGAATTCTTGTTCGCCGTGTCATCCATTTCCTGACTTACAACCGGGGCCGTAACGCGGATCCGTAATCCACCTTCGGGCCGGTTGGCGATTTCAAGCTCGCCGCCAACCTGCCGTGCTCTCGCGCGCATTCCAACCATGCCCAGGCTCGACTTCCGTTTCACCGGGGACGCGACTATGCCGACACCGTTGTCCTCAATGGTCAGGTTCACTTCACGATCATCCACACGAAAATCCACTTTTGCCTCGGTCGCCTGAGAGTGCCGCGAAATATTCGTGAGCGCCTCCTGTGCAATTCGAAACAGGTGTGTTTCCAGAGTATCCGACAAGCGTCCTTCAAAATTCGAACTGTACGTCGCTTCAATGCGTCTGCGCTCGCGGACACGTTCCACCAGCCAGCTCAAGCCGGCGTCGAGTCCGAAGTCGTCGAGGATGACGGGCCGCAAAAGCTGCGACAACTCCCGCACACCGGATAACGCCTTGTCGAGCAAGCTGATGCACTCATCTCGATATTCGGGAAACTCTGCCGGATCGACACGTTTGACGATGGCCTTCAGACCGGTGAGTACCTGGCCGAGCTCATCGTGCATTTCGTGCGAAAAGCGCCTTGCTACCTGTTCTTGGTCCTGCAGCATGTGCCAGGTGACGGATGTCAATTCATTCGATTGCCATTCCAGTTTCTGGAAAGCGCGCCGTGTAATCCAGATCGTGAAGACAGCGGAGGCGAGGGCTAGAAACAGACAAATCCCAAGGACGAGTTCCAGGCGGTCCAGTAGTTCGCTGGATTGAAGCTCGATCTTCTGCTCGATGTCGGTACCCCGGCCCGATTGCACCAGGCGATCTTGGATCAAGGTATGCGCTTCATCGCGGATCTCTCGAGAACCCTGATAGCCCACCCACGCAGCCGTGACGACGAGGCATACAACCAGAGTGAACCCCGCGATGATCGCTACCAACGCGATACGCTGTGTCATGGTGGAAACCGGCCGACGTTCCGCAAGCGCCTAGTGTAGCGTGCGTAGCTGCCGGGTCGTTATTTCCAGGGCCCCTCGCGGTTTCCGCATGCCGGATTTTTATGCGAAACATACGGATCTTCGTCGAGTTTGCCTCGGTCGTGATGCCGGGCGGAGTACTCCTGCTTCTGTTGACGTTGCTCATTGCGCCGCCTGGTTTCCTGTCGCAGGGGCCGGCGAACTCGGCCATCGGTATCGTGGCGGGTCTTGCGATGTCGTTTGCCGCGGGCCATTTGCTGCAAGGTGTCGCCCAGGTGCTCGTGGAGCCGATCTGGATTCGCATCAATCGCGGATGGGCTGTAGATTGGCCGATCCGCCGCTTTGCCGGACATGAGCGTGGTCGGTACCTGAGCGACGAACAAGTGCAGCAGCTGGAGATCCAGTTTCCGGCTAAGTTGGGGGTTTCGTTTCCTCCCGAGACGGCCGATCGGAAGTCGATCGAATCCGCGGTGGCGCATGCCGAGGCCTTCCTCTATTCCATGAAGGCCAATGAGCACTTGGATGACATCGTTGCCGATTACAAGCTGACGAAGGGACTATTCACGGCATTCCTCCTGGTCACGTTTGCCATCGCTGCTTCGTTCACGGGTCTGTTTCGTTCGAATGCCGGCGAATGGACGACGCTGCTTCTGTTGGTCAGCATCGTCGGCGCCTGGTGCGGATTTGTCCGGATGGAATACCACAGTATGAAATATGCTCAAAGCGTTTATTTGCTATTGCTAACGACGCCAACCGGCCGCGAAGGAGGAGGCGGCCGAGGAAACGGCGGAGGCGGCGGTGGAATGCCGATCGGCGGATTTGCGCGCGGCGGCCCCAGGACGGCGGCTCCCGCGCAGCAGGATGAAGAGGGGCTTTAAGATTCCGCGGCGGCTTGAAGAGCGCTTCGAAGCGCCATTTCCTCTTCCGGAAAGACAGTCCGCAGATCGACCAGCAAGCGATCGTCCTCAAGCCTGGTAATTACCGGCGGATCGTTCAACCGCAGGCGCTCGTCCAGGCGTTGGGGGTTGTCGCGAAAGCTGATTAACCAGGTGGGAATCGTCATAGACGGGGCCACATTCTCGTCGAGCGCGCTTTCTCCCGGAGTCACTTCGGCGTCCAAACCCTCGGCAAGATCGATCGCTCGTGCTTTGATTTCATTCGAGCTGCGGCGAATCATCCATTGCGTGGGAATTTGATCGTATTGAGCGAACAGCAGTTTTCGAAGGGTGGATTCGAGCGCGGCGGTAACTGCCTTGCCGCAGCGTAAAGCGCAGTACATGCGATTGCGCCGGATGCGCTCCAACAGCTTTGCTTCGCCCGCGATGATACCGGATTGCGGGCCGCCGAGAAGCAGATTGCCCGGAAAGCTGACAAGGTTAGCGCCGGCATCCAGGCATTCCCGAACAGTCGGCACATCGAGCCCCAGGCTGGAAAGGTCCGTAAGATTGCCGTGGCTGACGTCAACATAAAGAGGAACGCCGTGGCTGCGCGCCAGAATCGAAAGCTCTCGAAGCGACGCGGTTGATGCGCCGCGCGAGAGCGTGCCCGGATGAAGGCGCAGGACGATGTGCGTTCGCTGGCTAATGGACGCGCGATACTCTTCGAAGCTAGGCTCCCCTATGCCGCCGACTGTGCGGACGACCGTGCCGGTGCGCTCCAGGATCTCGGAGATCTCAAGATCGTCCGCAGTGCCGGCCAAGTCCGTTTGGGATACGACCACTTCATGGCCGCTCGCCAGGGTATCGAGTGCGAGATAAATGGCCGCCGCATGGTTGTTGA
>CAYTVP010000054.1:0-16130 GCA_964441675.1 uncultured Solibacteraceae bacterium
TAGTGTTCGGTCGTAAGAATCGAGCCGAGCAATGTCGCCGTTCCAGAACCACTCCCTACCAATTCATAGTCAGCCTCAGGGGGGGCATCCGAGCAACGAACCGAGAACCGCTTCGCCGTGAAATGCATATGAAAACGGAATCACGTCTGCCCGGGCGTGGCACGCCATGATGACGCAGAGCACGACGGTAACACGGGAAGTGACGAGGAGTTTGCTTCGAATCGACATTCGGTCCCTCCGGCTTGAGTTTCGCTACAAAAGCTTAGCAGTTCCAGCTTTTATCTGGCTCACGCTGTTCCGGTAAGCGCGATACTTTCACCGTGCTACTCTCGATAATCGGCAATCTGCTTGACGCACTACCCTAGTCTGCTGGAATGGCGAATTTGTCACCCGTGTCGTTGACCCACTGATTGAGACGCGCGATCAGCTTTTTCCGCTCAGCCCGGTAAAGATTATTCTGGGCCAGATTCATCTGCTCGTACGGGTCCTCGTTGAGGTTAAACATCAGCCAGGATCGGCCTTCAAAGCAGGTATACTTCCATCCGTCCTTGGTAACCACGCCGCGATAGGGCGTGTTGATGCTGTTCCCGTGGCCGGTAGGAATCACCTGCTGCAGATATGCGGAATCCGGCTCCGGGCCGGCAGCGGGCTTTTGCAGACGGTGATGCGACAGGTCCGTACCTTGCATCCAGTCCGGTTTTTTGAGGCCGCACAATCCCAGCGTTGTCGGTGCAATATCGACATGGTTCAGGACTACGGGCATTCGACCGTTCTGGCGGCCCTCATATCGCGGAAGCTCGCCTCCGATGACGAACGGAATGCGGATGGACTCCTGATAGGGATTGGTCTTACGAAACATTCCCTGCGATCCGTGCATATCACCGTGATCGGAGAAGAACATCACATGCGTATTGAAGCTGAGCCCTGCGTCGCGGAGCGCTTTCTGAATTCGGCCGAAGTTGTGGTCGAGATTCTCGATCATGGCGTAGTATCCGGCCGCCTCCCGGCGAGCCTGCTCCTCGACACGCCGGATTGCGGGCACGTTTGGCCGCATGTGTAGCTGTGCCGGATTGTAGCGGCTCATGAATTCTTCCGGCGCGACGTAAGGATCATGTGGCGGCTGTACGGACAATGCAGCGAAAAACGGTTTCGCTGTCGCTTTGTTCCGGCGCTGCTCCTCGCCGCGCTCCTTGATATAGCCGATCAGAAGATTGGTCAGCTCATCGGTTTCATAACCGGGCAGCCGATAATGGAACGCGTCCTTGCCCGACCCCCCATGTACCCAGGAATCCCATTGTGAGTTGTTATTTTCATAACCGGTCCAGGTTTCGAAGCCACCGCGTTTTGCGGGATCGGTGATGAACATGGCGGCACGGCCATTTCGTTCATGCCATCCTCCTACGTGCCATTTTCCAAAGTATGCGGTGCGATACCCGGCTTCCTGGAAGGGGTGGGCAACTGTCTTCTGCCCATCCGGCAATGGGTATTCGTGGCCCGGTACAGCGTTGTGGGGATAGCGGCCCGATAACAGCGAGCCCCGGAACGGGCAGCACAGTGGAAACCCGGAAACGGCGTTGGAAAATGTCACGCCGAGTGCAGAAAAGTTGTCGATGTTCGGCGTACGAGCGTTCGGATCGCCGGCGCAGCCTAGTG
Source organism: uncultured Solibacteraceae bacterium (assembly GCA_964441675.1). Taxonomy (GTDB): domain Bacteria; phylum Acidobacteriota; class Terriglobia; order Bryobacterales; family Bryobacteraceae; genus JAPKYZ01. The sequence goes on from CAYTVP010000054.1 coordinate 1,654, forward strand.
CCTGTGCCCGATGCTGATCGCCAAAAACCCAGATGACGTTCGGCTTCTCGTTCACTGCCTCCGGTGTGCGACGCCCTTGCGGTTCCGCTGGCTGTTGTGCATGCGCGCTCATGGTCAGCGCTGTGCTGGATTGTAAGAAATCACGACGGTTCATCGATCTTCCTTAGTAGATCAGTTTCAGGCCGAACTGAATCACGCGAGGGAGATTATTCTGCGAGGTAACTTGTCCGAACTGCGCGTTTCCGAAGCTTTGATTCGGCGGAGAAAAGCGTACCGTGTTCGCCACGTTGAACGCCTCCGCACGAAACTGGATGTTCAACTTTTCCTTGATCCGGGTATTCTTCGTTAAGCTCACATCGATTTGCGTCGTGTTATCGCTGCGGCACCCATTCAAGGTCCGGCTGGCATTGCCAAACGCGTACGCGGCCGGCGTTGAATACACGGAAGGATCGAGCCAGCGCGTGACCGTTGGATTCTCGACGCATGGCGTGACCCCGCTCCAATTGGGCCGCTGGCCCCCGCCTTGCGAGAATGTGTTGTTCACGTTCGAAGTGACGCCGAGCGGTCCACCGGAAAATGCCATCCAGATTCCGCCTACTTGCCACCCGCCAAGCAAAGCCTTGGTAACACCGCCTTGGGTTCGAAAGAAAGGTAGCTCATATACGCCGTTGAGAATCACTCGATGGGTTTGATCGATCGTCGAAGCACTCCATTCGGAAGCCAGGTCGTACCAGTTTTGAATACTGCTGGTGCCCAATGCTTCGCCGCCAAATGGACCGGTGCCGTAGTCCAGAAGTTTCGACCAGGTATAGGCAAGCGAAAGATTGAGTCCGTTCGAATATCTCTTCTCCGTTTTGACTTCCAGTGCGTGGTAGCTCGAAGTTGCCCAAGACGTATTCTGCGCGGCCACACCGGTGAATTGAGGAAATGGCCGCAGCAGCTGTGCTCTGGCCACGTTGCGGTTGGCCAGCGGCCCGACGGAGATTTGTCCGTAGAATGGATTCGGCACCTGCTGCCGCAGGGCATCGCGCTGGCTCAGTAAGGATGGGTCCAGTTGATTCCATTGGCGATGTTCATACAGCCCCACGCCGCGGCTGCCGGCATATCCCAGCTCCAGAAGAATGCTGCCGGGAAGCTCCTGCTGAATTCCGGCGCTCCATTGGCTGCTATACGGCGTGTAGTTGCCGTAATCGACGAATTGAATCGACTGTCCGAGCAGGGTGGATAGCCCGGCGCTGCTGCCAGTCGGTTGATTAAAGCCGTTCGGATAAGGATCGCTGAGCGTGACAATCGGCGTCACGCCATCCAGGCTGTTGACGATGGACGTTGGCGCCTGGTAGCCGGAGATTCCGAACGGTCCGCTCCCACCGCCTATCCCCGTTGTCGCGGCATAGAAAAGACCGGCTCCCGCGCGAAGTACGGTCTTTGGCGTGAGTCGCCAGGCAATGCCAACTCGGGGCGCGAAGTTGTTCCGGTCCGGCCGCGCGTTGTAGCGCGATCGTCCATCGACTCCGGGAAAAATAAGCCCTCCTCGCGGCTCATAACCCGGAGCTGTTAACGGTGATGGCGCGTTGTAGTCAAAGTTGGTCAGCTGATTGAAACGATCCGTGCGCGGTGTTTCGTAGTCGTATCGGAGGCCGAGATTCAAAGTGATCGCCGGAGTCAGCTTCCATGTGTCCTGAACGAATATTGCGGTGTATTTGTTTGTCTGTGCCAGGGCCGGAACGGGGCTGACACCGCCGTCCGGAATGCCCAAAAGAAAGGTGGCTAAGCCGATTCCGGTATTCCCCGCAGGGGCTGACGGATTCGGACCCTGCGTAAAGCCTGGCGCAAAGTTGAAGTTTGTTGCTCGATCGCCGACTTGCAGATTGTTGAACTGGATCACGCGATACTCCGCGCCAAATTTCAACGTGTGTTTGCTGAGGTTCTTAGTAATGTTGCCCTGGACGTTCTGTTGCGTATTGCCGAAGTTGATGTAATCCGTGGCTCCAATCAAACCACCTACGATGATGTTGGGAATGGAGCCCGCCACTGACAACCCATTGATCGTGATCGCCGGCATCGAAACCGGATCGACCATGCCTTGCCGCATATAGGAAGGCAGACCGATCGATTCGATATTGAAGTTGTCGGAGTATGGACGGCGGAAGTTGATCAATCGCGACGCCGAGTACCGTAGAGTCATCAGCATCGTCGGCGAAAACGTGTGCGAATCTTCGAGCACGGTGTTCCACCGGGTGAAGATCTGCGGCCCGGCGGTGGGCGCGATGTTCACATAGTCCGGACCGTAGGCGGGGGCGCGATTGAATGGTGTGTCGTCATAGGAGTATCGAAAGAACACGCGGTTTGAATCGCCGAAGTTATGATCGATTCTCGGACTGAACGAATTCTTATTGACGACATTCCCGCCTGTGTTGCTATAGTTGATGGCGCCGTAGTTCGCACCGAGCGTTGTCGGCCCGGGAAATAGATTGCCAATATTGCGGGCAACCGGATTGATTCGGTCTGCAGGAATGACATTGCCGGGGAATGGCGTTCGCACAAAGCCCGTGCCGGTCTGCGTAGTGGTGGCAGGGTCGTAAATAACCGGCGCGCCGGCGAAATTGCCGGTTAGCATTTCCGGATCCGGCAGAGCAGCGGTGAAGGTGATGCCCTGAGTAAACCGCACGATCTCTGTATTGAAGAAGAAAAATGTCTTGTTTCTCCCGTCGTAAAGTTTGGGGATGCGTACCGGGCCACCGATCGAACCGCCAAATTGGTTGAACCGGAATGGAGGCCGCGCCAGCCCGTTGCGGTTGGCGAACCAATCGTTGGCGTTCAGCTTGTCATTGCGCAGGAATTCATACGCGGTGAAGTGAAGGTCGTTTGTGCCCCCGCGGGTTACGACGTTGAACACGCCTCCCGCTGCGCGTCCATACTCCGCGGAGAAAGAGTTCGTCTCTACCTTGAACTCTTGAACCATGTCCGGATTTGCATTGATCACAGGCTGGTTCTGCGCAGCCGCAGAATTCGGGGCACCGTCGAGCAGAAACTCGTTGGAATTCGATCGTTGGCCATTGATCGAATAAGCCACTGTCGAAATCTGATCGATGACGACGTTGTTGACGCCGGAGGACGGCCGTACGCCGGGCACCAACATCGCGAGCGCGTAACTGTTCCTGCCGAGCAACGGAAGCTCTGTCACTTGCTTGCTGCCGATGACCGTGCCCAAAGTGGCACTTTCCGAATCCAGCAGCACAGCCCGGTCGCTGACTTCCACTGATTCGGCAAGGCTGCCGACTTCGAGAGTGTAGTTGATGCGGGCGGCTTGTCCCACAGCAAGAACAAGATTCCTTTCGATGACCGTCTTGAATCCAGTCATTTCTACTGAGACCGAATACGCCCCTGGCGCGAGCTGCAGCAGGTTGTAGTAACCCTGCCCGTCGGTGGAGACTCGAACTTCTGCGCCTGTCGCATCGCTCTTCGCTGTTACATTCGCACCTGCGATAACCGCGCCGGAAGCATCGGATACAAGCCCCGTGATCGAAGCGCTCTGCGCTGATGCCAACGACGAAACTCCCAGAAAAAGCCCTGAAATCGTTAGAAGGCGGTACCTGCGAAACATAGATCTAGATACTGTATCAAGTCGATAGACAAATAGGTATTAGGGTTGTTGACCTTTAGGAATTTGAGAGGGGTGATGTTTTGACATACATAATACTGCTATGCATAATACCGTTAGGGTTAAGGATTTGAGTTCATCGACGCCACACGATGGTGAAAACAGGGGAATCAATAAGGACCTGATCGCCGCTTCCTCGACGGCGCTCGTCTTAGCAATCCTGGTCGAAGGGGACAGCTACGGCTATGCCATCCTCCAGCGTGTGCGGGAGTTGTCGGGAGGCCGCATGGAGTGGACGGATGGAATGCTCTACCCCGTTCTGCATCGGCTCGAGCGGCTCGGCTATATCGAGGCGCGGTGGGATGTCGCGGAGACCGGCCGCCGTCGTAAATACTATCGGCTTACGTCCCGAGGGCGGGACCAACTCGCCGAGGAGCGGAGGCAGTGGCAAGCAGTGGACGCGACGCTACGGGGCGTCTGGAAGGCGCTCTCGATTGCCGGCCACGCTGCATCAGCCGCACTCCTGCCCGAGGGAGCTTGATGTCGACTCCAGGTCACGAGGCATCGCTCGAGGAGCAGATCGATCAGTGGCGGAGCTACCTCCGCCGGCGGCAGGCGATCCACCCCGTCGATGTAGCGGAGCTCGAGGACCATCTGCGCGAGCAGGTGGCTGGTCTGGTCGATTCGGGGCTCGCGGCCGATGAAGCTTTCCTGGTTGCGGTAAAGCGCATGGGCAACCTCGACGCCCTGTCGCGGGAGTTCGCTCGCGAGCACTCGGAGCGTCTCTGGAAGCAGCTCGTCGTGCCCTCGGATTCCGAAGAGTTGCGAGCGCCGGGTAGAGCGGACACTATCGTCGCTTTCCTTCTTGCGATCGCGGCGGCCGTGACCGTCAAGGTGCCGGCGCTCTTCGGAGTGGAATTAGACGAGCACAAGCCGGAAGACGCCGGCTTCTACGCCCGCAACTTGAGTCTCTTCGTGCTGCCCCTCCTGACCGGCTATTTCGTCTGGAAGCGAAGGCTGAACACCAGTACCCGGCTCTGGCTGGCCGTGGTGTTCGTCCTGGCGGGCATCTTCGCTAGTATCTATCCACTCGCGACGAGCGGTTACACCGCGGCCCTCACCGCGCTGCACCTGCCGATCGCGCTCTGGCTGGTCGTGGGCGTCGCATATGCTGGCGGGCGATGGAGTCAAGTGGACGGCCGCATGGACTTCGTTCGATTCTCCGGCGAGTTGTTCATCTACTACGTCCTGATCGCCCTCGGCGGTGGCGTCCTTACGGCATTCATGGGGATGATTTTCCAGGCCATCCGGATCGACGTCGGGCCGTTCATCGGGTCGTGGCTGCTGCCGTGCGGAGCAGCCGGGGCACTCGTGGTCGCCTCCTGGCTGGTGGAGGCGAAGCAAAGCGTGATTGAGAACATGGCGCCTGTGTTGACGCGTCTCTTCACGCCGCTGTTCGCCGCCGTGCTGCTGATATTTCTGGGGACACTGCTGTGGACCGGACGTGGGATCGACATCGAGCGGAACGTACTGATCGCGTTCGATCTGCTCCTGGCGGTTGTCCTGGGTCTGCTGCTCTATTCCATCTCGGCTCGCGACCCCCGGACGCCGCCCGACTACTTCGATGTGCTGCAGGTCGTATTGGTGGTCAGCGCTCTGGTGGCCGATGCGGTTGCGTTATCGGCCATTGCCGCACGGATCTCCGAGTTTGGCTTCAGTCCCAATCGTGTAGCTGCCCTGGGCGAGAACGTGATTCTTCTGGTGAATCTGACTTGGTCTGCTGTGCTCTACATCCGCTTTCTGCGCGGTCGCGGAGACTTCTCGCGTCTCGAACGGTGGCAGACCGACTACATCCCCGTCTATGGCGTGTGGGCGGCGATCGTCGTGATCGTATTTCCGCCAGTGTTCCGATATGTTTGATTAAACGACTCTGCCGCTTTTTCCGCAGATTCAACCGCAGATTTCAACCATTGATCTGCACATAGTTCGGTACAGAACTCTGTGCAGGTTCTTCGGTCGGGGCCTGAAGGTCCGGCATCGGAGCCGCTTCAAAGAGCTTCCGGCAGGGAATCGCCAACCAACGCGCCAACCGCGTGGCTTTCTGCCTCCGGGCGCTGTCGGAAGATATGCCGGTCTTGGCGTACATCTGGCGATACAGCTTGGAGATAAATAAGAAGGCCAGGCGCCCACGAATCGTGGGAACGCACTTCGATCTCTCCCAAACCTCGCGCATGCAATAGAAACGGTCCCATACGCCCTGTGTTCGATCGCTAATCTCAGTCGAACTCATTGTGTGGTGCGGAGTAAACATCTTGGGCCGGACTTCGGCGGGAATAAGCCAGTAGCGTGTAATCGGAACCCCATTTACTTCGGGAACGGAGTCGCCGAGTTGCTTCTCCCAACGATCGAAGTCCACCGTGCCCGGAAAGGGCGTCATCATCACAAACTGTGCGAAGGTTAAGCCGGCGCGTTTGGCGAGCGCCGCGGTCGCAGCGAAGGTATCCTCGCGATCCGAAGGCAAGCCGAAAATGAAGGAGCCGAGTACATGGACACCATGCTTCTTGAACATCTCGAGACGTGTCGCAAGCTCATCACCGGCCGCATTGAAATTCTTGAAGACTGACTTTAGTCCTTCTTCCGTAACGGATTCTACCCCGACGAGAGCCCCTTTAATTCTTGCTTCGCGCATCGCATCGAGGAACTGAACGTCTTCGCCCGCTTCCATCGTAATCTGGGTGAAGAAGACCATGTCGGAAGGCAGTTTTGCCATCTTCCTCATCAACTCAAAGCGCTCATCGCGGATGGCCTTGAGTTCAGCTACACGCGCCGCCGCTCCCTGCTTCTCTGCAAGTTGAATATCGGTCAGGGTAACCGGGTAAAAATTGTCGTCAGCGAGAGCAATAAACCGGAACCCAAGACGCCGCAACTGTATTATCTCGGCGACAACAGCATCCGACGTCCGCTGCCGCGGCTTCTGGCCATCGGTGCGCCACACGGAACAAAATGAGCAATGTTTTGGACAACCCCGCACTGTCTGGACGGACGCCCACATATATTGGCTCCGGGGTGCCAAATCCCAGCGCGCGGGTAAGAACTGGTCGCCCGGCACGCGTCCACCGTCATAGATCTTCTCCGCCGTGCCTGCCAAAACATCGGCAATTACCTTGGCCCAGATTCCGTCGCCATCGCCCTTTACGACGCAGTGAGCGTTGCCGAGCGTAAGAGCTTCATCAGGGTAAAGCGTTGCATGTATCCCGCCGTAGACTACGAAGGCGCCTCGCTCCCGCGCCAAGCGACCGACGTGCATGCCGCGTAACGCGTTACCGGTATGGATTCCGATACCGACTATATCTCCCGGTTCAATACGACTGGCATCTATCTGCTCCAGCGTTTCGTCAGTAATAACGGGATCACCGTAAATTTTTGGAGTCGCCGCCGCGAGTACGTATAACCAACGTGGAGTAATGACACCAATTCCAAACGAAGTGTCGCTTGGGTTGATAAGGTGCACACGCATATCTCGAATCCGCCTCCTTGCATGACAGTCAAGTGCGTTGGGATTCGAAACGATGAAGATGGCTTAGAAAACGCAGCGCTCCCTGAGCATATCATTAACTTCACTTCACTGTGCTGTCCTTCTCGTGACTTTAACAGTTCACGTTGTGAAAAATCATCCGAAAAACTGCGGTCGCAGCAAGTTTCTTCGAACTGGTTCACCTTTGACAGACAATGCCGAACTCACGTATTCTAGTAGACTCTGAGCAATCCTGCTTACACAGGCGAGCCTGGGCTAAGGCAAGTCCGTCTGACACCTTCCTCTTTAGCCTCCAGCGCAACAGCGAGCGCCGTGACCTACCCACGCTGACGGTAAGGCTTGATGGAATCTCTCCAGCCGCCGACGGAGGCCGGAAGAAAGTAGGACATGCAGTTTCTCTTAACCGGATTTACCCAAGAGAAAGGACTTCGTACTTTCAGATTTGATGGTGTTTCGGCAGATCATAAACGCACACCGTTCACGGTGTCCGCAGACCTGGCCCTTATTATGCAATACGGCATTCGACTCCAGGAGCTTCCTCTGTTGTGCCGCGATCTTTTGCAGGATCAGGAGCACGACAGCAACAAGTCCGCATTTGTTTTCACTCAGCAGGATATGCGGGATCACGCAAAGGCTTGCGCAGCGGCGCGCGAGGCTTCCGAACAAAAGAGAAAGATGTTTCGTAAACCGGCCCCTTCGCCGGTCAATGGCGAATCGTAGCGCTACCAAAGAAGCAGGCGGACTAGTCGCAAAGTAGCCCGCCGCGCGTCGTTTACGCTAGAACGTAAATCGTAGGGCCATCTGCATTACGCGCGGACGTTGCGCGCCCTGTATTGTCCCGAACGTTGCAGCAGCGACGTTCATTTCCGGCGGGTTGAACTGCACATTATTGAAGGCGTTGAAAGCTTCAGCCCGGAATTGCAGCACCATTCCCTCACGAATGGAGAAGTTCTTGAACACCGATAGGTCAACGTTGGTCCACGAGGGTCCGATAATCAGCGTTCGACCGGACGTGCCGAACTTCAGAGGAGCCGGGGCGCGGAAGGCGTTTGGATTAATCCAATAGCGTTCGCTGTTGCCCTCGCCGAAAGCTTCTCTCGGAGTAATGCCGTTGAACTCAGAATAGATCCCGAGTCCGGTGTGGTCGGCGCGTTGCGTAACAAACGATAGTGTCGTGGTGTTGGGAGCTGTCACATTCCGTTTCACTCCGGACTGCCAGGATGGAATCGCATTGATCTGCCAGCCACCGAGCAGAAGATCGGCGGCGCGGCTCATATCTCCCCCAAATCGCTTTCCCCGGCCGAACGGAAGCTCATAGACGGCGCTCGCGACGACGCGATGGTTGATGTCGAAATCGGAAGGCCCTACGTCAAGTTGGAAATTTGCGGGGTTTAGATTTGGCGTACTAAAAGAGCCCCCCGAATCTGTGTCGATTGATTTGGCGAATGTATATGCCGTGAGGAAGGAGAGGCCGGAATCAAAGCGGCGCTCCAGACGCAGGTTCAACGCATGGAATTTCGACCACCCGGCCTGCGATGAATAGAGCATCCCGGTAAGGCTGGGATAGTAGTTCGCCACGCCGGGCGTTACGTCATATAGAACCCCCGGTGTTGCGTTCGCATAGGAGTTGTAACGCTTCGAAAGCCGTATGCCTTTGGAGCCGACATAGGCGGCTTCGGCAACCCAATTCGTTCCAAAGGACTTTTGAAGGGAGAAAGTCCACATATAAACACGCGGCTTGCGGCCACGTATCTCCGTAGCGAAGAGATTCGTCAACGGTGGTGTGACGTAATTTTCATCAACCGGCGGGACGGTTACGACCGGCAATGTATTTCGTCCGAACTCAAACGGCGGAAGACCGCGGCCCGAAGAATTCAAGTTCTGCTGGCGGAAGACCGGCGGACCGTTGGTGATGAACTGAGTCTCGTTCATCTGAGTCTGATCGAAGTAGATGCCCGTACCGCCGCGCAGAACCCAGGAAGTCGCCCAGCGTGGATTGTAGGCGAAGCCGAACCTCGGCGCCCAGTTGCGGTAATCAGGCTCAATGATTGAGTCGCGAATCTGGCCAAGAGTGGGAAAGCGCTGCCTGCCTGTCCCGAAATCAAATCCGTAAACGTGATGCCGCTCCTGTTCGATGGGGGCAGGCGGGCCAATGTATTCGTAGCGAAGCCCGTAATTCAGCGTCAGTTCACGAGACACTCGCCAGTCATCCTGGATGTATGCGTTGTTTGTCCAAAATTGGAAGTGTGTCAGAGATGTGCCGACCGCGCCGTTCATATTGGTGACAGTGCCGAGTAAGAAATCGGCGACTGGCTCACCCGTTCCAGTTCTCGGATTGCCGGTGGCCGGATCGAGAGCGGCAGTGTAACTGGCGCCGAAGGTGAACGATCCCCGCGGCCCATTATCGCTGTCCAGGAGGTTGCGCGACTGTCGCAACTCATATCCGAACTTGATGGTATGGCGCCCCGAAATCCAGGTCATAGCGTCCTGCACCTGGTAGTTGTGAATTCTGTTGCCTTGGGTCAGGCCGTTACTGCCGATTCCGCTGTAGCCTTGCCACGCGACGTTGGGAACACCCCAATTCAGGGGAACCGTTGAGACTCCAGTGATGCCGATCTCACCGGCAATGTCGCGGTCAACGGGAACCTGCTTTCCGAACAAATCGGCAAAGCTGTAGGCGGCGCGGAAGACGTTGACGAGGTTCGGGCGAAGCGTCGAAGTAAGTTGAACGACCGAATTGTAAGCCTTGGCATCTACTTGCGACCCGCCAAAAGGCACCAGCGATGCCGGAATGAGCGGAGCGTTTTGCCAGCTATATCGGCCGAACAGAGAGTGATTGGAGTTAATCTGCCAATCGGTACGAATATTGTATTGGTTGTCATCCAGCTTCTGTACCGGCGTACCTTGCAGGTTCGCCCCGCCTATGATGGGGCTATCGGTCACAGGAATGTAAGGGAAGAAGTTTCGGGAAATTTGATTGATCCGGTCCGTGGGGATCCGATTTCCGGGAAACGGTTGGCGCGTATTTGTCGCAGCATCGAACGTCATCGGGTCATAAATCATGGGCCGGCCGGAAAAGTCCCCGGTTAATTGTGTTTGGGTAGGAAAGATACCTCGCTGGATTACTCCGAGACGCTGCCGGAATCCTTCGAAGTTACCGGAGACAAATAGCTTATTGCGGACGATGGGCCCGCCGGCATAAAATCCGAACTGATTCCGTTTGAAAGGCTCGACCGAGCTGGCGAAAAAGTTACGCGCATCCATCGCGTTGTTGCGCAGGAACCAGAACACGGAGCCGTGGTACTGATTCGTCCCGCCGCGGCTGGCGATATTGATGATGCCGGGGGCGTTGCCAAACTCGGCCTGGAAGAAGTTGCGCTGGATCTTGAATTCCTGGACGACGTCGAGCGAGGGTGTCATCGACGAGTCGCCGACGCGAGGATTTCGTAGTTCGATTCCGTCGAACAAATAGCTGGTCGAGCTTTCCCGTTGGCCGCCGACAAGGATACTGCGGTCCGACCTGGCGGTTGTCGAGGCGACAAAGCTGGCAGGTCCGGTTGATTGGGGAAGCTGGGGAATAACGCCCGGGGACAGCGAACCGAGCGTAATGTAATTTCGACCGTTCAGAGGTAGGTCGACAATCGCCTTCCGTTCGATCACCTGTCCGAGGGACGCTGTTTCGGTTTCGGTCAGCGGAGGACGCTCGGTGACCGTCATCGTTTCCGAAACCTGGCCTACCCGCAGGGTAATATTCGCGGCTCCACGTTGGGCGATAGAAAGCACGACGTCTTCGAGAACCGCGGTTTGGAAACCCGAGGCCTGGACGTTGACTTTGTAACGGCCGGGCGGAAGTTGCGCGATGACATACTCGCCCGCTTCATTAGTTGTAACTTCGCGCTGCAGGCCAATGGACTCAATGCTTGCGGTGACTTTTGCGTTGGGAACACCAGCGCCCGATTCGTCTGTCACCTGGCCTGCGAGAGTAGACGTACTTACTTGTGCGATTGCAGAAGTTGTCAGGAACGCGAACGCGATAAGAGTGCGAGACATGACCCATCCTCCTTGCTGGCGAGAAGATATATCACAACAGGGCACTCAACACCACGCTTAATTCTTCATTCTTCTGCTGATGCCCGAGCGGGGCTAGACTGGCGAAATCTACCAGAGCGATGTGGCCATCTCCGCGTTGAGGCGGTCGAGTTCGGCACGGAGGCGCGCCGCGACTTTGGGTTCGGACGCGAGACGGTCGGTGACTTCCGAAGCGTCGGAGGCGAGGTTGAAGAGCTGGAAGTTTTCTGTACCCTGGCGGACGAGTTTCCAATCGCGATCGCGGAGGGCGATGTTGGAACCGTAGCGCCAGAACAGTGTGGAGTGTGGGGTGCCGGAGGACGCGCCGGTGAGGTAGGGAAGTAAGTTGACGCCATCGACGTCCGCGGGCACGGACCTGCCAGCGGCGGCGAGAGCGGTGGGGAGGGCGTCCAGAGAGATGACGGGGCGGTGGTCGGTTTTGCCGGCGGGGATGACGCCTTTCCACTGGACGACGTACGGAACACGGATACCGCCTTCGTAGAGCTGGCCTTTGCCGCCACGGAGCGGAAGGTTGGAAGACGTGAGTTCCTGCGTGGGGCCGCCATTGTCGCTGATGAAGAAGATGAGCGTGTCGTCTTCAAGCTTGAGGTCGCGAAGTTTGGCGAGGACGCGGCCAATGGCGTCGTCCATGGAGCGGAGCATGGCGGCGAAGAGGCGGCGCTGCTCGTCTTTGATGGACTCGAACTCCTTCAGCATGGGCACGGGCGCCTGCATGGGGCTGTGGATCGCGTTGAAGGCCAGGTAGAGGAAGAAGGGCTGTGACTGATGACGGTCGATGAAGGAGACGGCTTCGCGGGCGAAGGCATCGGTGAGGTAGGCCTTCTCCTCGACCGGTTCGCCACCGCGAAGTAGAGGGTTGTTGTCGTCGTAAGGCGGCTCGTTGGGCCGGAGGCGAGTGAGGCCGCCGCGGTAGGGCGGCGGAAAGTAGAAGTGGCCTTCGTGAAGGAAGCCGAAGAACTCGTCGAAGCCACGGCGCTGCGGGTGGAATTTCGAGTCTCCTGCGCCTAAGTGCCATTTTCCGATCAGACCCGTGGTGTAGCCGGCTTCCTTCAGGTAGGAGGCCATAGTGGTTTCGGTGACAGGGAGGCCGACTTTGGGATTGAGGTTGGTTTTGCCGACGGCGTTCATCTCGTGGCCGAAGCGCGTTTGGTAGCGGCCTGTCATCAGCCCGGCGCGCGAGGGGCAGCAGAATGGCGCGGAGGAATAGCCCTGTGTAAAGCGGACGCCGCTGGCGGCGAGGGAGTCCGTGTGCGGAGTGGAGATTTCGTGGTTCCCTTGGAGGCCGAGTTCGCCGTAGCCGAGGTCGTCGGCGAACAGGATGACGATGTTCGGCTTGCGGCGCGGCTGGGCGGCGGCTGCCGAGACGAGAGATCCGAGAAAGTGGCGGCGGTTGAGCATGCAGTATCAAAAGCGGGCGTCAGCGGGGACGGAATGAGGCACAACTACTTTCTGAAATGGTGCGTTGGCCTCACCGGTCCAACGGTATAGAGACAACTCAGCGCTCTGCTGTCCATTCGTGGCGCGGTTGACCGCGAGATAGAAAAGACCGTCCCGCAGGGAGACCATTCCGACGTCCGCTTTCTGAAACCAACCACGAACGCCCGTTACCGCGTCGCGCAGTCCTGCGTCGGCAAGCGGCAGCCGCCAACCCCGCTCGCCCGTGCCGGTCAATTCCGTCAATACCGGCTTGGCGGCGCCCTTGATGGCGAACAGCGTGTAATTTGGGAAGGACGGCTTGCTTCCTCGATAGACGCCCATCAACCAGCGCTGACCGGACTCATCGTATTCGAGGTTCTGCACTCCGTAAGTGGTGTTTCCGGTATAGACGAAATACTTTCCGTCGACGTTCGAAGGTCCGCTTTGGTGCGGCGCTTTCTCATCGAGTGGCCGGGCAAATCGGTTGACCCACTGGGTTGCATCGTACTGCAGCAGCACCTGGTGATCGTTGTCCTTGCGATCCACGTTGGCGTAGATGCCATAGGCGACGGTCAAATAGCGTTTGCCGCCGGTCTGGCCGAAACGCGGTCCGAAACTGACTCCATCGATACCGCTGCAGCCATAGCGATGGTCGGGTGTGTCCGCGGTATCTCCATCGAAAACGCCGTCTCCGTTCCGATCAGCCGTGTAGTCGCGCACTACCTCGCTCAGGTAGACAGCTTGAAAGATCGTGGAGTTTTGCGCTTGCAGGCCGGCTTTATCAATCTTGTCCACGTCAACGACCGCAATGTAGAAGGCCTTCTCCGCCTTGTACTCAAGGGAACCGTAGACACGGCGGTCCGACTCATTGAAGTCGAGGTCACCGAGATGACCGGTAAACCCGCCAATCGTACCGATGACCCGTCCCTGGAGGTCCGTCTTTACTAAGAGATTTGTGAAGGAGTAATAGATGTAGCCATGGGTTTGATCGACGGCGACACCCTGGACATGTCCGGATCGCCAGGGGCCGCTGACGAGGGACGAGGGGAAGCTCTGAACGTCCTTCGGAAGCAGTGCCGAGGAAGCTGCGAACCAAAAGAGCGACAATAACAGTACCTTCGGCCGATAACGAGTCTGGCGATAAGGTACTTTCAGAACCTGCATCTTGTTAGGAACTAAATTAAAACGAAATCGCAGTGATGACTTCCCATTGTAGATGGAACAAAGTTTCAATAGTTAGCCGAACGGCTTATCCAACGCGTGGTGGATTCAATCGGTTCGCGTCATTACGGTTTCTCCCGCGGATCGGAAGCTTCGTCATCCTTCGCATTTTGCGCGGCAGAGCGGATGGAGCACGAATTGCCAACACACAGGATTCGGGATGAACGTACCGATTCGTTCGGCGTTCCTTGGTCAACGAACGCCCAGATGCGCCGCAAGCCAAGCTTTCGTGCCGTATAGGGTATCTTTACCTGATGCTGCTCACCAGCCTTGATCCACGAAATATGCTCAGAGTGGATCAGCGTCCCATCCTCGTCCGGGTGCCCATCGTAGATACTAACGAAAGCTCCAGGGACGGCTGCGGATGGCGGCTGAATTGTGGTCGATATTTCGATCCGCTGGTTGCGCGCGACTGAGCGTGCGGAAAGCTCCACCGGCGTCAGGTGTAGCGTCGGCTTATCTGCCCCTGCCATCTCTGCGCGGAACTGAGAATTGTTCGGCGCGACATATAGGGTTGACCGGTAGAAACCGAGATTGTTGCTGTATGTCACCTGTCCTCCGGACATACTTGTATTCATCTCGACGGGCACTTTCGACATATCGCTTTGCACGTCT
>CAYTVP010000055.1:0-1918 GCA_964441675.1 uncultured Solibacteraceae bacterium
TGCCGTTTCCGTTGTTGCGGTAGAGAACGTTCTGCCCGTAGTAGGTGATGAAGAGATCGTCATATCCGTCGTTGTCAAAGTCACCAATGCAAACGGCTTGTCCCCAGCCGGAACGCTCCAGCCCAGAGCCCACTGTTACATCGCGGAATGTACCGTCTCGATTGTTCTTCAGCAGACGAATTGTGTCCGTAGGCGAACTTTGCTCCAAGGTTCTGCCATTGACGAGAACGATGTCTAGCCATCCATCGGCGTCGTAGTCAAAGAACGCGGCTCCGCAGCCGGTTGTTTCCAGGATGTACTTGTTCTGGCGCCGCCCTCCAAAGATCGTGGGACGCGTCAGCCCTGCCTGCTTGGCTACGTTGTGGAACGTGTGAGCAGCTGTTGTCGGCCATGGAAGTGCGGCGCCGAGGACTCCGGCCAGTAAGTTACGACGGGTCACCGAGGAGTCGGGCTCTGACACGCGCCCGCTTCGTTCGCCTTTTCGAGAATACGTCCAGCACGTTCTGCTTCACCCAGGTGCATGAGGACGCCGGCGAGTTCGCATCCGGCCTGCGGATGAAAGGGCTTCAGTCGAAGGGTTTCCTGAAATTGCGCCGCCGCAAGCCGCCACTCTTTCTGCCGTGTCAGCGCAATGCCGTAGTTGAAATGAATCTCTCCATCAGTGGGATCCATCTCAACAGCGCTATTAAACGAGCGATTTGCCTCAACCCACTTTCCTGTAGCGCTAAGGACGATGCCGAAGTAATGGTTCGCTGGTGCGAACGTCGCATCAATTGCCAGCGCTTTGCGAAATGCATCCTCGGCGGCGAGGATATTACCTGCTTTCAATTGTTCGATTCCTTTGTTGGTATGGAGCACAGCTTGCGATCGGGCATCGCGTGTCGCGTTCAGTTCCCTGACGGTTCGAAATGCGACTCCTGCTTCCTGGAGGTCGCCCGCTCTCCGTAGCGCCTGTCCCAGGGCTTGCTGCGCTGCCGGATTGTTCTCGTCCAACTTCACAGCACGCCGGAGTTCAGTAACGGCACCATGTAGATTCGTTTGCTGGAGCGCGACTCCGTATTTGACCGCATACTCCACATCGTTCGGGCGCAGGTTGCGAGCTTGCTCAAACGCAATTAACGCGCGTTCCGGATCACCTTTCTGACTCAATGCCTCCGCCAGGTAGAAATGGGCACGCGCGAAAGTAGAAGACAGGCGAGTTGCCTCGGACAGGTGTTCGATCGCCTCATCCAACCGATCCGCTCGCTTCAAGGTGAAGCCTAAATCTGTCCGCGCCTGCGCGGAATCTGGCTCAAGGGAGGCCAACCGCTCGTAGTATCGGATAGCCTGCGGCAAGTCGCCCTTATCGCGCATCGCTTGCCCCATATTCCGGAGAGCTTCTGGCGAGTTCGGAGCCAGGCGAATGGCTTCCTCAAATTCCTGAATTGCCCGAGATAGATCTCCGGACTTGTGAAATGCAACGCCGAGATTGTTGTGTGCTTCAACCGACGAGGGATCGGACCGGACTGCTGTTGCAAACTCCGAGAGTGCTTGCTGGTCGTAGCCCATCTGAGAAAAGATCATGCCCAGTTGGTTGTGTGCCGACGCCATGCCCGGCTTTTGCCTCAATGCCATTCGCAATTCGACCACCGCGCGTTCTACATTCCCGGTAGCGAAAACGGCCATCGCGAGCGCTGAATGAGCTTCTGGGAACGGCTGGCGTAACGCTACAGCCGCTTCGAGCGGTTTGACGGCAGCGGTAGTATCGCCGAGCGCGAGAAACGCGCAGCCCAAGTTGTACTGAGCCTCCGCATGATTTGCCTCCAACTCGAGTGCTCGCCGGAACTCAGTAATCGACTCTCGGAGCATTCCTTCCCGAGCCAATGCGAAGCCGTAATAGTTATGAGCCTCGGCAGATTGCGGCATTCGCTGTACCGCC
>CAYTVP010000055.1:1928-12823 GCA_964441675.1 uncultured Solibacteraceae bacterium
CTATTATCCATCGAGAACGCAGTCATGGAGACCGCGGTGGTGATCAGAAGCAATGCCAACCCGGATGCGAGCTTCCTACCAGTAGAAATGAGCGCCAAGCTGCTGCCGCCGCATGAAGTGGGCGAGGCCGGTAATCCGCCCGGAAAGCGCTGAATCGATAGCCGTGACCGGGTTGGCAAGATTGGTTTGGTTGAACGCATTAAAGGCTTCCCACCTCAGTTCCAGACGAAACGTCTCTGTGAATCGTAAGGATTTCGATAGCGCCCAATCGGCAGTAGCAAAACTCGGCCCCCTGAGTATATTCCTGCCTGAATTACCGAACTGATATAACCCCGGTACAGCGAATGCTGTCTTGTCGAACCACTGATTGCGATCAGGATTAGCAACGGTTCCTTGACCAATTCGATCTGGACGTAACGTGCAGCAATCGGAGTTTAGAGCGGCCGTATTAGCCACCGTCGGACTGAACGGCGTTCCAGACATCCATCGTGTTATCCCCGAGAACTGCCAGCCTGCAGTCAGGAATCGGATCGGACCATCGCTTTTGAGAAACTTCTTATTCGGACCGAACGGAAGGTCCCAGACGTGCCCAACTGCCAGAACAAGGGCCCGATCGCCGTCCTGAAGAGCTCGGTCGGCGTTGTGATCCCACGGATTAAAGGCATTGTGACTGCCAAAGTCGTAGGACTTACCCCAGGTCAAAGCCGCATTTAGAATCAGGCCTTGCGAGTATCGCTTTTCTCCTTGCACTTGAAGCGCGTGATACCCGCTGCTGCTTTGATTGCTCTGATTGTAAGCATTTACCAGATACCCGATTGATCCAAAGCGTTTTCTGGATGCGAACGATCCTGGACCGGGGATTGCAGCGTTGTAATCTCGCCGATAGAACATATGCCGCCCGGCATTGCCAACGTACGCCACCGTGAGGCTGATGTCGCCGCGGAACTGATGCTGAATCGCAAGATTCCATTGGTCGACGGAATGCGTTGGATTCTTGCTATCCATCCCAAAGCCCGTGGAATCCAACGGCGTCGGATGCTGGGCCGGATTACCGGCAGCTTCCAGGATGTCAAAACCAGACACAAATTGCGGTGGCCCGTCGGTCAGAATCATCGCCGGCGTGTAGGGATCGTTCTGCACCAGCTTTTGGCGCGTTGCGTTTGGCCAATCATTGGTGATTGCCCCGAAGTTCGCACCGAAAAAGCCAATAGAGAAAGTTCGAGCAAACCCGGCTCGTACAACAGTCTTCTCACGAACCCGATAGGCGATACCAACCCGGGGACCAAAGTCGGTGAAGTTGTTCTGGACGTTTGCTGTCCCAGTGGTGTCCCCGTAATTACTAACAATTGTGTATGCGTTACTAAAGTTGAAGTTGGCGATACCGCCACGTTGGGGAGAGGTGGGGTAACCGATAAAGTCGTAGCGTAGGCCAAGATTCAGCGTGAGCTTCCTCGTAACGCGCCAAGTGTCCTGGAAGTAATAAGCCTGACGATGCTGGCTCGCTTCTGGAAGGTTGCGGGCGTAAATGACGCGCGAGAACGTGCTGGCTCCGCCTAAGAGAAACGATGCCGTTGAAAGACCAGAACCAGGAGCGGTTGGGCTGCCGGTAAGAGCCTGTGCGAATCCGTTGGCTTCGCACAATCCCGAATTGAAGCAACCGATATTTCCTTGCGAACTGGTATCTCGCCGGTCCCGCCACGTCGAATTAATGTCTCCGCCAAACTTAATGTTGTGTGCACCCTTGGTCCAAGTAACGATTCCAACGTAGTTGTATCCGCCGTAATTATCTACTTGGTGTGCATGATCGTTATTTCCCACATCAAACGCACCCACTGGACCGCCAATCCGAAAACCCGTTAAGCCGCCACAGACCTCACAAGCATCATTCACTCCGGGTAGTCCAACTTGCGCAGAGGTGTTAGACGCCTGATCCACGGCATCCTGGCTCCATTCTCGCTGCAGCCATCCGAATCGTCCTTCGAACAGCAAATTGGCGCGAAAAACCTTGGTGTAGTCGAAAGAAAGGCTATTGTTGTTGCCATTTGCGACATTGCCATTCGGCCAGACCGCCGTTCCGTATGCAGGAACCGACGAACTCTGGTCCTGCACCGTTCTGGTGTAGCGCACAAAGAACCGATTCGTGTCATTGAGAACGTAGTCGCCGCGAATCGTTCCCAAGTTCTGGTTTGTTGGGACGGTGTTGGGAGCCAGGAAGTTGAGATCCGTGCCCGTGCCGTTATTCGGGAGAGGTATCAAGGCGAGAAGGTTTCGACTCACCGAACTAATCCGACTAGCCGGAATGATGTTCCCGGGAAATTGCGTTCGTCCCACTCCACCCGTTCCTCCCGTGGAAGGATCGAAGATCGGATTGTTGGGAAGTGAGCTGAAGTTTCCTTCGCGGAATCGCTCAACAGGAACCGTTGCGAGAATGTTTCCGCCAGACCGAACTCGGACGCCTTGGTAGTGGCCGAATAGAAAGAGCTTGTTCTTCTTCACCGGCCCGCCGAGCGTGCCTCCGAACTGGTTAAACACAAAATGTCCGGGTCCGTTAGGCTCGGTGAACGAGTTGCGTGCGAAAAGGGCGTTCACCCGGTTGTCCCAGTTTGCACTTCCATGGATCTGGTTCGTTCCCGAGCGCGTTGTCATTATTGCAACCGCGCCAGCCACTTGGCCGAACTCCACATCGTAATTGGTCGTGCTGACTGTGAACTCCTGCATGGCTTCGACACTCGGTACGATCGACGCTCCGCCCCCAACACCTTCCGTGTTATCTACGCCATCAAGAAAGAAATAGTTCAGCTGAGCTCGCTGGCCGTTGGCGGAGAAGCTGAACTGGCCGGTTCCTCCGGCACTTGGTAACCCTTGTTGATTCGGACCTTCAATCACGCCAGGCTGAAGCTTGGCCAACGCAGTCGGATTCCGGCCTAGCGTGGGCAGAGCCTGCATCTCTCTGCTCGAAATCGTCCCGCCGAGGTTCACCTTATCATCGACAACGAGAGGCGCTGTTTCATCGACATTGACTGTGTCCTGTAAGCTCCCGATCTCCAGCTGAACATCCAGCCGCACGGTGCTTCCGATGGTCACGGGCACGGAGTTCTGACGGAACGCCTTGAATCCTGCAGCCGTGACTTCAACCCGATAATCACCTGCAATCAGGTTGCTGGCTAAATAGTAGCCCTGAGCATTGGTAGTTACGGGAAGGCTAACACCCGTTGCAGGATTCGTAACCGTGACTCCAGCAGAGGGTATAGCAGCTCCAGATGGGTCAACAACGGCCCCGGTGATGCTTCCGGAGACAGACTGGCTCCACGATTGACTGGAGAACACAATCAATGACACTACGAAGCGCCATTTGCCCTGTTGCATGGCTTCCGCCTTCGCCGCTTGACTGAACTGTCAACAACTATGCCGACAGAGTAGTCTGTTTATACTATCGGCGGCGAAAATTGTCAACAGTAAGGTTGACCAAACTGTCGAAGATATTGGGGGATTAAACGGAATACTGTGTATTTAAGGGAGCGGGCCGGCTGCCTTCGAATCCGTAGAAGGCTACGTATGCATAGCAGATCGCCGGAACCAGAAATGAGAGATGAATACCCATCGCGTCGGCGAACGCACCCTGTGTCACCGGAATAATCGCGCCGCCGACCGCGGCAGCCATCAGGATTCCCGATCCCCGTGCCGTGAGAGGTCCCAGTCCTGCGATTCCCAGCGTGAAAATCGTCGGAAACATGATGGAATTAAAGAAGCCAACGAAGAGAATGGTCCACATAGCCCAGGCTCCGCTGGTGGCGATGGATGTGGTCACGAGGGTCACGACAATGATCGCCGCAGTGCCCAATACCTTGGGAGCTGGCCAAATCCGCATCACGCCCGAACCAGCGAACCGGCCAGCCATCGCTCCTCCCCAGTACAAGGAAACAAAGACCGCGGCCGCCTTCGGTGTGAGACCACCGATGTCCTCTTGCGTTAGATAGTTTACAAGAAAGCTGCCGATCGCGACTTCACCGCCAACAGCCAGGAAGATCGCGGCAACGCCGAATGCGAGCTGCCGATGTTTCCACACACTGCCCGAGGCTCGAGACGGGACGGGAGCCTCTATCCGGATGCTCGGTAACTTTGCGCGCGAAACAGCGATTGCCAGGATCAGCAGTGCAACCGCGATTCCGATGTAGGGAGCCTTCACCTGTGAAGCTTGTTCCAGCCGATAGGCTTGAAGGGCGGATTCCGTCATAGACGGCAAAGCGGCCGGATCCAATGGGGAGTTCAGCAGCAGCAATCCTCCGAATGACGGCGCGATCGTCGCCCCCAGTGAATTAAACGCCTGGCAAAGGGTCAACCTGCTGGAGGCGGTTCGCGCGGGGCCCAGCACCGAGACATACGGATTTCCCGCCACTTGGAGGGCAGTGATGCCTCCAGCCAATACAGTCAGCGCGCACATGAAAAGTCCAAACGAAGGAGCGTTTGCTGCGGGTAGAAACAACATCGCTCCCGCGCTCATCGTTAGGAGGCCAACCACCATCGTCCACTTGTAGCCAACGTGCGCAATGAGTTTGGCTGAAGGGCCTGCAAAAAGAAGAAATGCAGAGAAGAAGCTGAATTGGATGAGCATCACCTGCGCATAGTTCAACCTGAAGATTGGCTTGAGATGGGGGATAAGGATGTCATTCAGCGCCGCAAGGAATCCACAGAGGAAGAAGAGCGTAGTGAGGATGACCATCGCCCGCCGGCTGGACGAGCCGCTTGCTGATACTTGTTGCGAAGGTTCCGGCGGGAATATTTCCGATCTGGCGGACGGCGCGCTGTGCATCGAGCGCTACGCGATGAGCCCCTCAATCACAGAACCTGAAACATCTGTTAACCGAAAGTCACGTCCGCTGAAGCGATATGTAAGCTTCGTATGATCGAATCCAAACAAATGGAGGATCGTGGCGTGCAGATCATGCACGTGCACGGGCTTCTCCACAGCTCGACGGCCAAGTTCGTCTGTCGCTCCGTAAATCGTCCCTGCCTTCACACCGCCTCCCGCAAGTAGCATCGTGAAACCAGTGGTGTTGTGATCTCGCCCGTTCTGAATCGCGCCGCCTTTTGCTTCAACTGCTGGAGTGCGCCCAAACTCCCCTCCGATGATCACCAGCGTGTCGTTCAAGAGCCCGCGGCTTTTCAAGTCGCGCAGCAGTGCGGCAATCGGCTGGTCAGCCTTCTGTGCAAGGTCTCGATGGTCCATGATGTCACTGTGACTGTCCCACGGTTGGCCTGCTCCGAAATAGACTTGTACCATCCGAACCCCGCGCTCGATGAGGCGGCGCGCCATCAGGCAGCCTCGCGCGAAATCGCCCGAACCATACGCGTCACGGATTGACTCGCTTTCCTTGGTGATGTCGAAGGCGTCCACCGCTTCCGTCTGCATGCGGAACGCGGTTTCCATCCCTTGGATCGTGGCTTCCAGCTCTGGTGCCGGCCCCTGTTGCGTGAGATGCATCTCATTGAGCGATACCAGCAAATCCACTTGTTTCCGCTGCTCGAGTAATCCGGTCTGGTCATTCTGAAGGAAAGGAATTAACTTCTTCGGGTCGGTATGCTCCGTGTTCACCCACGTGCCCTGATAACTCGCCGGAAGGAAGGCCGAGTTCCAGATCTGCGGCGCCATGATTGGCAAACCAGGTGCCAGGACAATGAATCCCGGAAGGTT
This sequence comes from uncultured Solibacteraceae bacterium, assembly GCA_964441675.1. GTDB lineage: Bacteria > Acidobacteriota > Terriglobia > Bryobacterales > Bryobacteraceae > JAPKYZ01. The sequence continues at coordinate 7,621 of CAYTVP010000055.1, forward strand.
CTGATTCTCCGTCCCGAGTCCATAAAGCAGCCACGACCCGAGCGCCGGACGGCCGGCAACGACCGTTCCGCAATTCATCATGAACAGACCCTGCGGATGATTGGGAATGTCGCTGTACATGGACCGCACGACACAGACATCATCAATGCACCCGGCGAGCTTCGGGAAAATGCTGCTCACTTCAATTCCGCTTTGGCCGTATTTTTTAAACGTGAAGGGAGACTTCATCAAAGTTCCGGCTTGCACAATGTTTCCTGGAGCGATGATCCCGTTCTCCCAGCCTGGCTCCGTCGTCCCGTGAAATTTCTCCAGCGCCGGTTTCGGGTCGAAGGTGTCGACTTGGGACGGACCACCATTGAGGAAAAGGAAGATAACTCGCTTCGCTTTGGGCGCAAAGTGTGTTCCCAGCGGTTGTGGGTGCGCCGCATGGACGACGGAACTGCCGAGCATTCCGGCCAAGGCTGTCATTCCGAAACCACTCCCCATGGTCTTCAGTGCGTCGCGTCGATTCATATCGTTGTTCCTTTAGTTCAGATAATTGAACTCATTGGAGCTCAGCAAGACCTGCAAGTACTTCGGCCATGAGCCCTCTGGAGATGAGAGGAAAGAAAGGGCGCTATCCACTTCTTTTGGCGTAGGCGCCCGACTGAACAAAATGGCGTAGGACTGATTGATCTTCTGCCGCTCCGATCCTTCACCCAGGCGTTCCGTCAGGAAGTTTGCTTGCGCTCTCACAAAGGGGCTGTTGAGAAAGAACAGTTGCTGAACTGGAACATTCGTTCCGATGCGTTGTTCGCTGGTTTCGTTGGGGTCCGGGAAATCAAAGAGGCGCAGAAACTGGTCCGGTTTCGCCCGGCTTATTGCGCCGTAAAGAGTTCGGCGAAAGTTTTTGTCGTCGTGTAAAGGAACCGCCGGACCGCCAATCGTTGGGTCCAGTTTGCCGGACACGAACAGCATCGAATCGCGAATCGATTCCACGTCCAGCCGTTGAAGATTGGCCCGCCACAGGAGCTTATTCTCCGGATCGATTTGAGCGGCCGCGCTGGAATATGCAGAGCTAAGCGCGTAGACCCGGGAAAGCATGATCTCCCGATGCATCTTTTTGATGGACCAACCGTTACTAACAAAGCGGCGGGCAAGATAGTCCAGAAGCGCTGCATTTGTCGGTGGCTCACCTAGCTTTCCAAAATTACTAGGCGTACGCACAATTCCCGCCCCGAAATGATGCAGCCAGATCCGATTGACCATCACCCGTGCCGTCAGCGGATTCTGTGGGCTCGCAATCGCCTCCGCTAATTCCAAGCGCCCACTGCCTTGCTTGAAAGGTACTTGTTCTCCAGAACTAAGGATCGCCAGAAACTGGCGGGGGGCTTCTTCCCCTTGGTCTTCTTTGTTGCCTCTGATGTAAACGTGCAGATTCTCTGGCTTCGACTTGTCCTTCAGAACGGAGTACCAGGGATATTCTTCCGGAAGGGCCTTCGTCATCCGGTCGATATTGGCACGCAGCCTGTCGAAGTGCTCGCGCCAGATGCTGGTCATATAGCTGCCCAGTTGCTCGTCGGAGAAGTAGAAGGGGCCGGCTTCCCGCGGTGGTTGTGTCCTCGACTTTGCTCGAAGATCCGAAAACAGATAAAACTTGTCTCGCTCTAGCGGGAGAGCCTTCGAGAATTCACCCGGCTTTTCCAGAGCCTTGATCTTGGCGTTTTTTTCGCGCAGTTCCAGCTCTTCCTTGCGAATCGAAACAAGGAGATCCTGAAATTTTTCGCTGAATCGGCGGATATCGGCTTCGGCCGCCCCACTTTCGAGAAACGCCTTCCATTCGTCCAGGTATGCATACTTGCGCTCCCGCGACGGCTTCAGAAAGCGGACCCATCCTTCGAGGACTGCTCGATCCAGATGCTGGCTGGAAGCTGTCTCTTCCACGGCCTTCTTTTGTGCACCTAATACCTGCCAAGCTGCGTTCATATAGTCTGATGCGCGTCGAACGAGAATGTCGAAAAGCTGGTCTCGCTGGTTGTCGAGAAACTTCTCGAGCACGGCCTTCTCGTCGTCCAAGGTCTTCTTATGCTTCTCATACCGTTCTACGGTCTCCTTGTCGGCCAAGGGATACTTCGTGGTCTCAGTAGACTCGAAAACGCCCAGCAGCGAATAATAATCCCGCGTAGGGATTGGATCGAACTTATGGTCGTGGCACTGCGCGCAGGCCACGGTCAAACCCAGGAAGCCTCGTGTCGTCGCGTCGACACGCTCGTCGCGAAACTCTGCCTTAGGACTCAGTGAGTAGAATCCAATGCCGCCCACATAACGCACGCGGACATCCTCGGGCATCAAATCCCCTGCGATCTGAGCCTTGACGAATTGATCGTAAGGCATGTCATCGTTGAACGCCTTCACCACCCAATCGCGATATCGAAACGCATTGGGCAGCGGTCCATCTCCTTCGGCAGTCAACTGCTTGTCGGAGTAGCGAGCGACATCGAGCCACAGCCTCCCCCACCGTTCTCCATAGCGGGGGGAGGCCAACAGGCGATCTACGACCTTTTCGAAGGCCTTGGGCGATGTGTCCTTCTGAAACGCCTCCAATTCCTCCATTGTTGGAGGAAGGCCGGTCAAATCTATCGTGGCTCTGCGCAGCAGCGTCCGCTTGTCGGCATCTGCTACCGGCTGGATACCGGCTTTTTCGAGTGCCGCCAAGATGAAGCGATCAATCGTTGACGCCGGCCAGGATACATTCTGAACCGCCGGCACCGAAGGCTCGTGGACTGGTTGGAAAGACCAAAACGCTCGCGCCTCCGGAGTGATCACGTACTTCGTCGCGGCCACCTTGATCTTTGGCGCGGCATGACCCCAGATCGCGCCGTCACGGATCCAGGACTCGAGCGTGGCGATGTCCTGATCGCTCAGTTTGCCGGAGGGCGGCATCTTGACTCGATCGCTATACCGAATTGCCTGAACCAGCTTGCTCTCGTCCGGTCGCCCGGGAACGATGACGGGGCCTTCCTTACTGCCGCGCGTCATCCCTTCCTGAGTGTCCATTTGCAGGCCACCGGCGCGTGCCTCTGTGTGGCACGTATAGCAGTTCCTGGCGAGGATCGGACGGACCTTGGTCTCGAAGAACTCAGACTTGGAATCGTTGTCCGAGTCGGCCGCCAAGCCATTTGCCATCGTTGCTACCGAGATCAGGGCGAGATAGCGGATCGACATAGCGCCACAGCCACATTACGGCATGCGATAGATTATTGTCAACAATTTTGTCACCAATACTCTCGGAGAAGGCGAGGCACTGAACAACCTTTCGTATGCAGACACAGCCCGCCTGCTCGGGACAAGCGAAGGAGCTGCAAAAGTAGCGGTACATCGCCTTCGCAGGCGGTATCGGGATGTTCTGCATGCTGAAATTGTGCACACAGTAGAGCATCCCAGCGACGTCGAAAATGAGATCTGTTACCTGCTGCAGGCGCTTGCTTCCTAAACGTACATGGGATGCTCGCATCATGGACCCGAAGGAACGCAAACCTCAACCACAGACGATATCTGTGCAGTTTGCCTTCTTGAGCAAGGCCTGCGAAGCGACAATCCCGTAGTTGACGATTCGTCTGGCGTTTACGAGCCGCTTTGCCAGATCGGCGAAGGGGGCATGGGCATCGCCTATCTTGCCGAGCAGACCCAGCCCATTCGGGGCGATGTCACTCTCAAAGTTCTAAAGTCCGGCGGTTCGGCCAACGTGTTCGCCAGGTTCCAGACGGAGCGTCAAGCGTTGGCGCTGATGGACCATCCCAACATCGCTCGGGTGCTCGACGCCGGTATATCTGCGAAGGGCCGAGGAATTGATTTTCTCGCCGAGTTCGCCCAACATCTCCGGCTTCCCGCCCGCTAGCGAGACCCGCCAGAGCCGGCGATTCTGACGACCGCTCCAAACTCCAATAACTAGGTCACGTGAAGTCCAGCGCGGAGGACGAAGCCGCGCTGGATCGAGCTCCGGGATCGCAAGCAGGCGTTCGGGACCGGCTGGTAGTAGCTTCGCGGGTCACCGGCAGCGTAATGATCAACGACGTTCCTTGGCCGGCGTGCCAGGACCAACGCCACTACAGATGTCACGCGAGCGCCAAAGCGAGCAAACCCTTCGGAGGAGTTGAGTGTCATAGTTGCCTCTGTTGGGTACTTAAGCGCTCGCAAGAAAAAGTTATATCGAATCGACTCCAAACAATTAAGCGCCCAGATGTATGGTCGCGGTGGATTGGATCTGCTGACGCACAGCAGGTTGTCGAGCTTTTCGGCCCAGGCTACTCTCAGAATCGCATCAGCAAGCGAAAGACTTCTTCGGCAATTTGGCGATTGTCCTTCGTATAGAGGTACTCGTTATATAGCCACGGATCGCCAAGCGCTATCACACGGCCCTTCCCTTCCCGGACCATAACCATCATTGGTGTCTCGCGTTCGGAAAGAAGTGTCACCGAATCTTTGGCAGTCACACGTAGCGGAGCTAGATCGACGCCGTAAAATTCCAGCTTCGGCGTTAACCCGCCAGCAGCCGTGGTCATCAGAGTCAGCTTCGAATTGCCCTGCGCGTCCTGGTGCTTTCGTTCCTCAAACTCGATTCCGAACCGTCTCGCGAGCGCGTTAAAGTGATTGAACTCAGCGTTACCGGGATCATTGCCGAGTAGCATCAGACGGCCGCCGTTATGGACCCATCGAAAGACGGCCTCGACTTCCGCGTCCGTGATGTAGTTGGGTTGCGGAGCCTCTTTCGGCGTGTCGGGGTCAACGATAAGTAGACCATTGATGCCTTTGAGCGACGATGCGCTGAGCGGTTCTTTCACGGTTCGCGTCTCCACCGCAAGCGTCCTCAACATGCGGGCCAATTCTGAGAAACCGCCTTGATAAGTACCTTCCCAGGCATAATGCGGCTCCGCTTCGCGATTGTGCCATCCGTCAACCGCCACGACGCCTGTCGTTTTCGTGTTCCATATGGGATTCGCGAACGCTCCATCTCCAGCAACGTCCCACACGGCGATTCGGGCCCAACGCCATCCAGGAGCCTCAACGTCCAACTGGATATCTTGCTGGCCGAACTCTCGCGTTGTCTCCAGGGAATGAATCTTGCGATGAGTTTGCTTCCCGTCGCCCCACACGACCTCAACAAATTGCAACGGAAGGGTGTAGCTCACTTTCGCCCGCGCTCGGAGCTTTCCCGGTGTCGCCT
>CAYTVP010000055.1:12833-15901 GCA_964441675.1 uncultured Solibacteraceae bacterium
GCTCAAGATCTCCCCATAGTTGTCGTAGCCCGGCAACTGCCGGGCCCGAACATAGTTAATGTTCATGTGCGCATAGAGCTCGTGAGTATGGTCGATCTGAAAGACGTCGACTTCTGTCAGCAGAAGCTTTCGCAAACCCCAGTTGCTCATGTCGTCCAGCAGCGTCAATGACCTCTCACCCAGCCGTGGCGAAGCCATATCTGCCGGCATCTGCTTCCATCCGGCACCGACATAAGTGTCATCCAGGAAATGTTCCGTGTATCGGATCTTGTCCGGATAAACCTTCGATCCCTTCGTCCGCGGATGCGTCTGGTAGGCGAAGCCGTGCTCACGCCGGGCCATGTCGAGCAATGCTTTCGAACTGCCGATCGTATAGACCGTACCGTAGCCGGGAACTTCCGCTCGTGAAGACGCTGTGCCGGGTGGAGCCATGAACCAGTAGACCGGCTTTGGGAACGCAACAGCCCAATGCCCGCCATAGTGAACGTTGGCCTCTTCGGACGGGATAAGGAGAAAATCCTTGCCGGATTGCGCGCGGCAAAAATCGTAGTACGCCTTCAGTTCCTTCAAACGGAGTTCCGTTTGATCCTGCGGATGGCCATCGCCGTGGAAGTCGGCAATCATTGCAGCATCGACGCCCATGTCTTTCAGAACGGGTTTGAAAGGCGGTACCCAGTCTGCGCCCTTCTGCATAGCTTGCACGGTGTAGGCAAAGTGCCAGTGGGGCGCGACGGCCACGTAGCCGTCGAGATGCTCGAAACGGTCGCGGCGCGTATACTTCGTCACGTCGTCAATCAGCGGCTTGGCCTCGCCATCGCTGAGCAGATAGAACACGCTCATGCGTTGCTCCGTTCCGGGGGGCGCATTCATCCATGGATAGAATCGCGAATTGTCGTCCGGCAACTGGCGGATGCCAATGGAGACTTGGCCGCGCCATGCTGTGTGCCAGAGATAGCCCATGTTCGTCGTGAAATCTCTCGGCATGAAATACTTGTGCGGCGCGGGGAAAACCGCGATTGCGCCGCCCTGCGCGCGCGCCGCTAACGTCCGGTATCGGACCTTCACCGGAAGCCGCTCCGACACGTTCGGGTGTTCCGTGCGAATCTGCCCCTCGGTGTCGTAGTACGTGATCTCCGAATCCATGTTGTTTCCCGGGCGAGCGTCTCTCGGCACGGCCATACTGAGTCCGGCATCGTAGAAGTATGCCGTGTCGGGCTCGTTTGTGGCTGCTACGGCAGCCTGTTGGATCAAGCGGCTGCCGGGAAAAAACGTGAATCGAACGGAGCCGCGGAAGATTCCCATTTCGAAGCCGTCAAAGGAAACTTCCACGCGATCGCCCATGGTGACGGCGCGAGCCCCGGTGGCTTGAAGCCGGCCAATGAAGCTTTTTGTGCCTTCCGGATGGCTGGGCGGAAAATCAAAGAACTCATCGAAGCCGCCGCGGCGCTTTCCGGTCTGGCAGTTATAAAGAGGATTCGCTCTCTCGACGACGGACTTTCCGTCGACCGCAATCTTCGCGATCAGGGGAACATTGCGCCCGGTTTCCAAGTTGAATACCGCCTCCCACTTCCGGCTTTGATTGTCTTGCCAGCGAACTACTGCCGCATTGCCTTCATGAGCAACGGCAACGGGCCCCGGCTTCACTCCCGTGAGATCGAATGGAATTGGTGCGGCAAGCGCCGCGATCGATGGGACGATAAAGAACAGTCGCGCGATTCGGAACATAAATTCGATCCTTTTCAATATCAGAACTTGATTCGCGCCTGAAAGAGCAGAAAGCGCATTGTGCTCGAAGTATTATTCGTGACGCGTCCAAAGTTTGTGGATACGGGGTCGAGATTGGGCGCCTCAAACTGGGAGTGATTGGCGACATTCAATGCGTCGAACCGGAATTGAAGAGCCCATCTTTCCCTGATGCGGACTTCACGCTGGATATTGGTATCCAGGCGATTGAGGCCGTCCGCGCGCAGCCCGCCTACTCGAGTAGGAAACAGACGAGCCTGATAGGCGGCTGGTACTTTTGTCGGATCACGTTCAAAGCCATCTGTATTGAACCAGCGATCCAGAGTACGAGTACCGGTATTGATGTCGGAAGGGTCTCCGTAGTAAAAAATGTTGCCCCAGTTGAGCAGCGGCCCCGGTTGCCATTCGTAGGTCGCGGCGATTTGCCATCCTCCGAAGAGCGCGCTCCAGATGCCCGACTGCGCCCACGTGCGGCCTCGGCCGAAGGGAAGCTCGTAGATGCCCATAGCGGCAAGTCTGTGCGGCACGCCGGTGTTGGTCTGGCGCCAACTCGGCTCCGGATCGAACTCATTGAAGTAAACGTCACGATCGCGTTGGTACAACCCCGTGTAGCTGCCTTTCAGCATGAATCCGTGTGCGAAACGGCGCTGGAAGAGAACTTCGAGCGAGTGGGTCCGTACCTTGCCATCGGGAGAATTTTCCATTAGCGCATTGCCGGTAGCACTGCCAAGGCCCATATGCGGGAAGGCACGCAACAATGTATTTTTTGGAATCGTAGGGCTGGTGAAGAATCCGCGCGACGCCATGGCCTGATAGAGAATCGGGTCCGACGTTTGCAGCGAGGCGAAATTGGAAATATGGAACGGATTCGTCACGTTCTGGTTCATGTTGCTGGCGACGGCATTGTTCCGGGATTGGGCTGTATTCCAAAACTCGCCTGGCAACGCATCCAGTTTTAGCGGGACACGAATTCGGTCGGAGTACGTTCCCGCGTAGCCAACCGACAGCATCATGCTGGCGCCGATCTGCCTCTGCACGTCAATTCGCCAGCGCTGCTGACGGGGACGAGGAACTCGCTCACCAAAATACGTCCAACCAAGACCGGTTCTTGCCAGCAGTCCCTGCGCCGCGTCAACCGGAATATCGAAGCGTGTTCCGCCGCTTCGAATAGGAAACGGATCGGTCAGCGGCGAGATTCCAGCATTCGGGTCGCCAGACAACCAAGTCTGTCCGAAGTCATTTGTGATCGGACTTACGGTCGCACGGCTAAAGCCGGATTGATCAACGCCGGTGTTCTGCGCGTTCAAGGTGTCGAAGTACATACC
>CAYTVP010000056.1:0-15864 GCA_964441675.1 uncultured Solibacteraceae bacterium
GCACTGCCGGTCTTGGGTAGCGTCGCCGGAAGTGCGCTGCCCGCCCTCGGACTCGCGGGTGCTATTCTCACGGCGCTTTCACTTATGTCGCGTGTACGGCGATACAGATAAGCACATCTCAATCTTGGCGGGGCGTACCCGGCTGCCCCGCCTCGGAGTACAGAATGAGTACTGATCCGCAGTAGGAGCTATGGCTGGTTCAAAATCTCAGGTATCCCCGGCAACTCCAGACATCTCACAACTGCTGGATCAATACGGCTGCGGTCCAATCCGGTTCGCTGGCACGAACCAGGCATTGTATGAACGTCATTTGTTATTTGACAATGTAATCGAGCCAGCGGCCGCGACCCCGCGCGATCAGTTCGAGGCTTTCGCTCACTCCGTTCGGGATGTACTGTCGCAGCGATGGGTGCTGACAGAAAGCACCTACGAACGTCAGAACCCGAAGCGTCTTTACTACCTCTCCATGGAATTTCTCATTGGCCGTTCACTGGCCAATAACATCACCAACCTTTTGCTCAAGCCTGTGCTCAACGAAGCTGTCCGCAACAAAAGCATCGATTGGACCAACTTGCTCGAACAGGAACCCGACGCTGCATTGGGCAATGGTGGGTTGGGACGTTTGGCGGCCTGCTTCATGGAATCCGCTGCGACCATGCAACTTCCAGCGATGGGTTACGGCCTGCGATACGAGTACGGTCTTTTCAAACAATGCATCCGCGACGGCCGGCAGGAGCAAATGCCCGATAACTGGCTGCGACGACAGGATCCGTGGGAGGTGCCGCGTCCCGACCAAAAAGTGGAAATCAGGCTGAACTGCGACTTTGAGTTGCGCGGCGGGAGCTTGCGAGCGGTCCCCGGCCGGCCATCCAGTCTGATCGGTATCCCGTTTGACCGTCCCATCGTTGGTTATGGCGGCAAGACGATTAACACCCTCCGACTCTGGGCAGCGGCTGCGCCGGATTACTTCAATTTTCAGGAGTTCAGTGAGGGCGATTTTGTGGGCGCTCTAGCGCAAACACTGTCGGCCGAATCCTTGACTCGCGTGCTGTATCCAGACGACTCGACAAGCATGGGTCAAGGGTTGCGTTTTGTGCAGGAGTATTTTCTGGTCGCCTGTTCGCTGGCCGATCTCGTTCGACGATTTCGAACCGGTAATAGCGATTGGAGTGCGCTTCCCGAAAAGGTTGCTATTCAGCTTAACGACACTCACCCGGCCATGGCGGTTCCAGAACTCATGCGCATCCTGCTGGATGAGGCGCATCTCGGCTGGGACGAAGCTTGGGACATCACAAAGCAGACGCTGGCATACACGAATCACACTTTATTGCCGGAGGCTCTGGAAAAGTGGCCTCTGGAATGGTTTGAGGTGATGCTGCCCCGCCACCTCGAGATCATCTACGAGATCAACCGGCGCGTTCTTGATGAGGTTCGCAATCGTTTTCCGGGTGAGGAAGGACGCGTTCAGAGCGTGAGCTTGGTTGAGAACGGGCAAAAGATCCGAATGGCAAATCTCGCAATCGTCGGTTCGCATAGCACCAATGGTGTAGCGGCCATTCACTCCGAATTGCTGCGGACGACGACGGTCAAGGACCTTGCCGAGATGTTTCCCGAGCGCTTTAGCAACAAAACCAATGGGGTCACACCGCGGCGTTGGTTGCTGTTAGCAAATCCAGCGCTCTCCGCAGCCATAACCGAGGCCATCGGCGACGGGTGGATCACCGACCTGAGCCAACTGAGTAAGCTGAAGCCGCTTACCGGTGACAAGAGTTTCCGCGATACGTTCCGTAATGCCAAGCGCGAGGCGAAGTTGCAGTTTGCCGATTGGCTCAGACGGTCGTCCGGGCAGACAATCGATCCCGACACGATCTTCGATTGTCACGTGAAGCGCTTCCACGAGTATAAGCGCCAAATGCTGATGGCGTTGCGAATTGTCGTGCTTTACAACAGACTGCGCGAGAATCCTGAACTTGAGATGCTGCCGCGCACATTCTTCTTTGCCGGCAAGGCAGCCCCGGCCTATCACTTAGCGAAGCTAATGATCGCCTTCATTAATAACCTGGCTGGCACGATTGATGGCGACCCGGCTGTTCGCGGCCGCTTAAAGGTAGTATTCCTACCCGACTACTGCGTTTCCATCGCAGAACGGCTAATTCCCGCCAGCGACGTTTCCAATCAGATCTCTACCGCGGGATACGAAGCTAGTGGCACGAGCAACATGAAGTTCATGATGAACGGGGCATTAACTGTCGGCACCCGCGATGGCGCGACGATCGAAATGGCACAAGAAGCCGGCGAGGAGAACTTCTTCCTCTTTGGTCTTACGGCAGAACAAGTGGCAACCAGCCGTGGCTGGTACAATCCCGTGTGGCACTATGAGAACGAGCCGGACTCGCGAGCGGCCCTGGATCTAATCTTCTCCGATCGTTTCAGCCGGAATGAACCGGGCGTGTTTACGCTTCTCCGCGAAATGTTGCTGGATCGTGGAGACTTCTACATGCACATGGCAGATCTGACATCCTACATTCAGGCCCATGAACGGCTGGGGGAATTGTACGCACAGCCAGATGAGTGGACGAAGAGAGCCGTTTTGAATGTAGCCGGTTCCGGCAAGTTTTCGAGCGACCGTACCATCGCAGAATATGCAAGCGGCATCTGGAACGTACAGCCATGTCCGATAGCCTAACGGTGCTACCAGCAACGTCACAAGCTCGGGTTGTTTGAAGATTGCCCCAAACTCAATCGGTTGCAGCAGCAGAACTGGCCACCGACAACTCGCACACTGCTCAAGCAACACGGTCGCATCAGCAGCGCCAGCGGCGATTCGAACGAAAGGATATCGGCGCGGTCCATGCGGCGGTCGAAACCCAATGGAGCACGGGTCAGGTCGATGGGCAGATCAACCGGCTGAAGATGACCAAACGTCAAATGTATGGACGCGCCGGCTTTGAACTTCTCCGTGCTCGCGTTCTCCCCTATATTCCTGCCACGTCGGCCATTCCTGGCCCAACTCCCTAATCTGCACCAAAAGTGCGGAAGAGCCATTTTTCAGCCGGTGCTGACAAATCCGCTACCTCAAACAGATTGTCACTATACTGATATGCTATCGAACAGCTGATATGTCGACTCTCGCCAAACTGTCGGCTACTTTACTGTTCGCTGTTTGGAGTCCTCTCGTTCGGGGTCAGGCGATCGATTTCACGCGTGACATCGAACCGGTCCTCAGAACCTGCCACGGCTGTCATGGCGAACGTCAGCAGATGGCGGGTCTTCGCCTGGACCATCCCCAGCCTGCGATGTCCGGTTCCTATTCCGGTCCTGTGATCAAACCTGGTGACAGTGCCAACAGCAAGCTGATTCAGATGGTTTCCGGGGCAGCCAAGATTCGCATGCCGCCCGCAGGTCCGGGACTGAAGCCGGAACAGGTTGCACTGCTGCGGAAATGGATCGATCAAGGAGCACCGTGGCCTGCGACGAACCCATTGAAGGCCGTTACTGCCCGCAGCAGCCACTGGGCTTACCAGCCAATTCAGCGGCCAGAGGTTCCGCAGCCGACTCGAGATCAGTCGGGTCACAATACGATTGACGCCTTCATTCTCGCCAAGTTGAGCCAGGAGAAAATCGCGCCGTCCCCGGAGGCAGATCGACGAACGCTGATCCGGCGCGTGAGTCTCGATTTGATCGGTCTACCCCCGACGCCGGGTGAAGTCGAAGAGTTTGTGAACGACAAGCGTCCCGATGCATATGAACGCATTGTCGATCGGCTGTTGGCATCTCCGCACTATGGAGAGAAGTGGGCGCGCCATTGGCTGGATCTTGCGCGTTATGCCGATAGCGATGGGTATGAGAAGGATCTTCCCCGCCCTTACGCCTGGCGATGGAAGCGATGGGTCATTGAGGCGCTAAACCGCGACCAACCCTTCGATCAGTTCACGATCGATCAGATCGCCGGAGACTTGATTCCAAATGCGACTGTCGAACAACGAGTGGCGACGGGCTTCCATCGGAACTCGCTGACAAATCGCGAGGGAGGTATCGATCGAGAACAATTGCGTGTGGAACAGGCTGTCGATCGCACAAATACGGTGGGAAGTGTTTGGCTCGGACTGACTGTGGGCTGCGCACAGTGCCACGATCATAAATACGATCGGATCAGCCAGAAAGAGTATTATCAGCTCTACGCTTTCTTCAACCCGGCCGAGGATAGCGATATAGAGGCTCCGCTCCCCGGTGAGATGGGTCCGTATCTATTGACGCTGGCTGAGTACCAGCGTGCCCGTCAGGAATTGCTGGCCAAACACGGAGTGGCGCCGCTACAGAGCGCCTGGGAGCCGAAGGTGATCGATGCCAGCCGTAATCCTGGAAAATATGGCGGCGATTGGGACCTGGCGTGGACAGTGCTTTGGAACGATGAACGGAAAATTCTTCTGAAGAAGTCAGAGGATCGAACGCAAAAAGAAACCGATAAGCTCACAGATCATTTTTTGGAGTGGTACAGCGCTGTCGTCAGCAAGGAACGCTATGACGAACTGAAGTTTAAGGAACTTCGCGAGAAGCTAGCGAAGCTTCGCGAACAGTATCGGCCCTTGACCGAAGCCTACGGAATTGCGGACATGCCAAACCCGCCCAAGACGCACGTGCTAATTCGGGGGGATTTTCAGAATCCAGGCATCGAGGTGCAGCCGAATGTCTTGGCGGTGTTGAATCCGCTGAGCGCGGATAAACCGACGCGCCTCGATCTCGCCAAGTGGATCGTGTCGAAGGACAACCCGCTAACGGCGCGCGTTGCAGTGAATCGCATGTGGCAAGTATTTTTCGGCCGCGGGCTGAGTTCGACGCCTTCGGATTTTGGCACTCAAGGTGAAAAGCCGTCACATCCGGAATTACTTGATTGGATGGCGTCGGAGTTTCAGGATCAGGGTTGGAGCGTGAAGCATATGCACCGACTGATCGCGCTGTCGCACACGTACCGGCAGTCGTCGCAAATTCGCGAAGACGTTCTTGAGCGCGATCCGGATAATCGTTTGCTGGCCCGGCAATCAAGAATGCGGCTCGAAGCCGAGCTCTTGCGCGACTCGGCACTTGCTGTCAGCGGACTGCTCGATGAAACGATCGGCGGCCCCAGTATTCGCCCGCCACAACCGTCAGGCCTAACGAATCTTGGCTACGGCAGCTTTGTGAAGTGGCCCGAAAGCACAGGCTCGGAACGATATCGCCGCGGTTTGTACATATTCTTTCAACGGACGGTTCCCTATCCGCAGTTGATGATGTTCGACGCTCCGGATTCCAATGTGTCGTGTGCGCGCCGTGAGCGCTCGACGACTCCGCTGCAGGCTCTCAACCTGCTTAATGATCCCGTCTTCTTCGAAGCAGCCCAAGGACTCGCGGTGCGAGTGTGGCGCGAGAACCTCAAGACGGAAGCCCAGCGTCTGGATATCGTCTTCCGCCTCGCGCTGGCGCGACCGCCGGCACCAAACGAGCGCGATCGACTGGCGTCTTATCTTCAGCAGCAGCGGCTGCGCTTAGAGAAGGAACCGAAGCTCGCCGAATCGTTATACGAGGGCAGAGTGGAAAGTGTGTCAAAGACGGAATTGGCGGCATGGGTGGCACTGAGCCGTTCCATTCTGAACTTAGATGAGTTCATGACCCGGGAGTAGAAGCATGACTGACCGTCAATCACGCCGTGATTTTCTGAACCGCTACGGCATCGGTACCGCGGCGTTGGCTCATCTGATGCGTCTCGACGGACTATCCGCGCAGGCGACGGATCCTCTCCAACCCAAGCCTCCACACTTCCCAGGTAAAGCCAAGAACGTGATCTTCATGTTCATGGAGGGCGCTCCCAGTCAGGTCGATTTGTTTGATCCGAAACCGGGACTTCGAAAGTGGCACGGCTCACCGCTGCCGGAATCCATGACTAAGAATCTTCGGCTTGCCTTCATCAAGCCGACCGCAAAAGTCATGGCCAGTCCGCGAGTGTTTACGCCGGCGGGCCAGTGCGGAATGGAGTTGTCAGATCTGCTTCCGAATCTGGCAACGTGCGCGGACGACATCTGTCTAATCCGTTCGATGTTCACCGAGGCGTTCAATCATCATCCGGGGCAATTGTTGCTGATGACGGGCAGTATTCAATTCGGCAGACCTTCGGCGGGCTCCTGGATCACATACGGCTTGGGCAGCGAGTCACGGAATCTTCCAGGTTTCGTTGTCCTAAGTTCCGGCAGCGGTACCAGCGGCGGGGCGTCCAACTGGGGCAACGGGTTCCTGCCCTCTACCTATCAAGGCGTCGTGTTCCGCAATCAGGGCGAGCCAGTCCCGTACGTCTCGAATCCCTCAGGTATCGACACCAGAATGCAGCGCGAGAGCCTGGATCTGATTCGCGACTTGAATCAAACCCGCGAACAGATGACTGGCGACCCGGAGATTGAATCGCGTATCAACAGCTACGAACTGGCGTTCCGCATGCAGTCGGCGGCGCCGGAGCTACTCGATTTTTCGAAGGAATCAAAAGCGACACTCGAAATGTATGGGGTTGGCAAGGAAGCCACAAACGCCTATGCCACAAATTGCTTGCTCGCGCGGCGAATGGTCGAGCGCGGCGTGCGCTTCGTACAGATCATGCACGCCAGTTGGGACCACCATTCACAGCTCGACAAGGGATTGAGAAAGAACTGCGCCGCGACGGACCAGCCGACGGCGGCCTTGATCAAGGATTTGAAGCAACGAGGTTTACTCGATTCCACGCTCGTCATCTGGGGTGGCGAGTTTGGACGCACTCCGATGGTCGAGATTCGCCGGCCGGGTGAAGAAGGAAACGAAGGCCGGGATCATCATCCGCTGGCGTACAGCATGTGGATGGCGGGCGGAGGCATCAAGGGTGGGCAAGTCGTCGGTGAGACCGACGACATCGGCTTCAACATTGTGCATGACAAAGTCCACGTCCATGATCTACAGGCGACGCTGCTTCACTGCTTGGGCTTCGATCACAAGCGGTTGACGTTCCGTCACCAGGGCCGTAATTTCCGGCTGACGGATGTAGAAGGCGAAGTCGTGAAACAACTTCTTGTCTGACGGAAAATCGCGAAGAGAATTATGGATACCGGAATTCGCGCGGGAGCCGCGCGCGTCGACATTACTCCGCCAATCGGCATCAGCATGGTCGGCTATTACATTCGAGAGGGCATCTCCAAATCTGTTCAACGCCCCTTGACTGCAACCGCTTTGGTGCTCGACGTAGGTGACACTCGATTCGCGATTCTCGCTTGCGACATTGCGTTCATTCAAGATCCGGCGGCGAAAGAGATTCGGGCGGAGATTGCCCAAGCGCTCGGGACCACGGTGGATCTCGTCTGGATGAACTACAGTCATACGCATTGCGGGCCAACGCTGCCAGGCTTCCTTTGGCAGGAAGAAGGCCAGGATCGTTTGCAGCGTGCATACCTCGCGAAGCTCACCGGTCTGCTCGTCGCTGTTGCACGTGAAGCCACATCGCGAATGCGCCCGGCGCGATTGGGAGCAGGGGCGGCATCAGCTCCAATTGGGATCAACCGCCGGGAACAAGGCGAAGACGGGAAGTTCTATGTCGGCGAGAATCCCACGGGTCCAGTGGATCATGAGGTGGTTGTCGTGCGCGTGGACGAAGTCGATGGGCGGCCGCTGGCGATTCTTTTTAATCACGCGTGCCACACGGTTACGATGGGGCCGAAGTGTTTGCAGCTTTCGCCGGACTTTGTGGGCCCGGCCCGCGACGTGATTGAGAAGTCGACTGACGCGTTGTCTCTGTTTCTGCAGGGAGCTGCCGGCAATATCAATCCGACAACAGGCATCGGCTCACAAGAGGACGACTCGGAAAATATGACTCGCCTGGGGCAGATCCTGGGCGGAGCGGTGGTGCAAGCGGCAGCGGAAGTGCGCACACACCAATATCGCGGCCCGAAGACCTTTCTGTCTTCGCTAGCGCGCGTGTCGCTTTATCCGTACCTGCCGGTGAAAGATGTGCCTCCAACGGCTCGATACGCCTGTGCGCAACTGGCATTGCCGATGTTGCCAATGCCCTCACTCGAAGAAGCTCGGCGGATCCGGCAGGCTCGCCTCGATACATATGACGAGGCTAAGAAACAGGGCAAACCCGAGGGCGTTCTCACCGTGTTGCGCCACTTTGCACACTGGAGTGAAAAGTTGGAACGGACTGTCGCAGCGGGCGGTGTTCCGACGATCCACTTCGAGGTGAATGCCATTCGGATCGGGGATATGGCGATGGTCGCCGTACCGTGCGAACCTCTCGTCGAGTTGGGGTTGGCAGTCAAGAACGCATCGCCGTTCGCTACAACGCTTTTTCTCGGCTACACGAACGGTTGCATCGGCTATGTCTCTCCTGCGGACGCTTACCCGGCGGGAGGTTGGTCGCCATGGGAGACCTACGCAATCCCCGACATGCTGTTCCAGAGCTATCAACTGCCGATGGCGCTACAGCCGAGCTGTGGGCAGATGGTTGTGGATCAAGCTTCGGCGCTTCTGCAGCAACTCGCGAGCTAGTCGGCGCCAAGATCTCGACGGAAGTTCGCCACGCCCTTTGGCGTCACCAGGAACGCAAAACAACCACATGCGAGCAGCAGAGCCGTACACGCAAATGCGATCGCTAATCCGAAATTCTTGGTTTCCCCAACGAGCCAGCCCGTAATAATTGGCGCACAAATGCCGGCCATGTTCGACACAGTGTTCTGATATCCAATGAAGCGGCCGATCACTCCTCGTGGTGAAATCACCTGCGAAAGTGCCCAGTAATTCGCAGCAGCCAATCCTAACCCCAGGAGGGCGCAGGCAAGAACGATGAACACTGCGTTTATTGATTTGAAGACCGACAGAAGCAGCATGGAACTGCCGGCTGCGAATCCGGCCACGACAAAGGCCCGGCGGACGTTCAACGCACTCCGTCCTTTTGCGATCAGCCGATCCCCGACGCGCGCCGCGATGATGGACACGATAGCCATTCCCAATAGAGGTACAGCGGTATAGGTTCCCATTTTGAGGAACGAGAGTCTGTGCTCCATGACGAGATAGGAGGGTAGCCACGTGAGGCAGAAATACCAGTAATAGGAGTAGAAGAAAGCCCCGAACGTTACGCCCCAATAGACCGGATTTTTGAGGAGGCTCTGCCAGTCCACTCGCAACGGCATAGCGCTTTTACTCGTTGCTGCTTGTTGAGTATTTCGCGAAGAAACCAGCAGCATCCAAGGCACCAGCCAAACGAGCCCGCCCAAACCGGTGTAGATAAAAAGCTGCCGCCATGTCATTTGGTCTAACAACAGAGCTCCGAAGTACGTTCCCGCTGCGGGACCGATCATCATGCCGGCCAGGTAGACCCCGCTGGGCAGTCCTTGCTCCTTCTCGCTGAAGTTCTTGCGGATGTAGGCGAGGCTGGCGGGTTGTGCAACCGCTTCACCGACTCCCAGTAACAATCGAAACGCCAGCACCTGTCCGAACGAGGACGCCATACCCACCGCCGCCGATGCGAGTGACCACAACACAAAGGCTGCCGCATAAGTCCATTTCAATCCGAACCGGTCGACGACGTAGCCGGCCGGAATCTGCAGTGCAGTGTATGTGAAGAAGAAAGCCGAAAGCAGAACCCCCATCGAATCCGTGCCGATTCCGAAATCCTTCATCAACGGCACGGCAACAACACTCAGGTTGCCGCGATCGACGTAGTTCACAAGGATAGCCAGGAACAGAAGGACAACAACGCCCCACCGCCGGCCATCATGGCTAGACGACGTCGCGGCGCCAATCACGTCTGCTGTGGTTCCGTGGGTTGGTAGCCCAAGCGCTGCGATACCTGCTTCGCGTAGTTCCGAATCAGGCGGCCGATCCCCTCCATGCGGCTGGAATCGGTCTGCTGCAAGGTACCCGCGAGTCCGAGCGAAGCAACCACCCGGCCGTCGCTTCCCCAAACGGCAGCAGCAGCGCCACGACCTTCCGGCTCATCTTCGCCGTCATCCACTGCGTACCCACGAGCGGCGCATTCGGCCAGATTGTCAATCAGCCGCTCCACGTCGGTTATGGTTCGATCCGTACGACGCACCAGCGGCCCGGGGCCAACCAGACGACGTATCTCGCTTGGGGGCAGATGCATGAGAAGAGCCTTGCCCACTCCTGTGCAATGTAAGAGCTTCCGCTCGCCCACCCACGTGTTAAGGCGTATGAAACCTTTGGGCTCAGAACGTTCGATGTAGACCGCCTCATTCCGGTCGAGGATCGCCAAATGCCCGGTCAGCCGCGTGATCTCCGTCAGTTCTTCCAGGCTGGGAAACGCTAGTGCCCGGAGGCTCAGGGAATTGCGCGAAGCGTTGCTGTCGCGAAAAGCGAACAACTTAAATCCCAGGATGTACTTCTTGTTTTCCTCATGCCGCTGCACGTACCCCGAATCGAGCATCGTTTCCAAGAGATAGAAAGCCGTCGAATAAGGAATCCGGTGGATTTTGCTGACCTCCTGAACGGTTAGTCCGAAACTACTTTCGTTCAGACTGTCCAGAATGGCGAACGCCCGCTTGACCGCGGGTACCTGGTACACCTTCCGCGTCTTCGGTTGAGCTTTTGACTTAGAAGCAGACTTCGCGGTCTGTGCTGCGTTTAGTGGCATTGCTACCAGTATTTATCAATAGGGTGAACACCACCTGCCAACCAGTCGGGGCGGAGGCTCTATTAGTTGAGATCCTATTCTATATGAAGATAACGGGACTGGAGACGGTTTTATTGACTGCTGAGCCTTCTGAGCCGATTCGGTGGTCCGGTGGGCAACTCAATACTGTCCAGGCCTCGCTAATTGTCGTTCACACCGATGCCAACATCACCGGCTTGGGCGAGACCTACACCGGCATCTTCGCCCCGAAGGCCGTGCGGGGGATCGTGGAATCGCTGGAACCCTTGGTGCTCGGCGAGGATCCGACAGACGTTTCGCGGCTTTACCAGAAGATGTACAGCAAGACTTTGTTCTGGGCCCGAGTGGGCGCCGGACTGAGCACCATTGGCGCCATCGAGACCGCCCTGTGGGACATCCTCGGGAAGGTGAGAGGAGAGCCGGTATGGAAGCTTCTCGGGGGCAATGTGCATGCGCGCCTTCCGCTCTATGCCAGTGGGGGCCTCGAGAAACCGATCGACGAGACTATCGCCGAAATGAGTAGCTACCGAGAGCAGGGTCTTCGAGCTGTCAAGGTTCGTGTAGGCATGGGATTCGAACGCGATCTCCGGAAGCTGGAGGTTGTTCGCGAAACCTTGGGGACTGATATCGAATTGATGGTAGATGCAGTGCAGGGCCATAATCCGGAACCATGGACTTCCGCCGAAGCGATCCGGACGGGAAAGGCAATGGAGCGGTTCAACCTCCGTTGGTTCGAGGAGCCCTGCGCAGCTACCGACTATACAGGCTATGCCAATGTTAGACGAGCCGTCAACATTCCGATCTCCGGTGGCGAAAGCAGCACATCGATCTTCGAGTTCCGTAACTTCTTTGAAGCAGGCGCGCTCGACATTGCTCAGCCCGACACAGCGCATTCCGGAGGGATTCAGGAATGCCGGAAGATCGCCGCACTTGCGCAGAGCTACGGTGTCGAGATCGCTTTCCATTCCTGGGCATCGTCGGTGGTCATCGCCCCCAACTATCACCTGGCGTTCAACACTCCGAACACTTCGATCGTCGAATATCCCACCTGGGGTTATCCTTTGCGCGATGAACTATTCGCGGAACCGCTCGATATTCGGGACGGTTTTCTGTACCCGTCGAAGGCGCCGGGGCTCGGCGTCGAACTGACCGATGCAGTTCGCAAGAAATATGCGTTCCGGGAGAACGCTGGTGTTGATATGAGGAGAGCCAAATAGATGATCGACTATCATACGCACTTCCTACAGCGCGCTCATTTTGGGCCTGATTTTGCGCGGGAATGGGATGCGCGGGGAGGAACCGGAGCATGGCCTGACCTAACGCCGGAACAGTTCGAGGCGGCTATGGAACCCATGGATCGCGTGATTGTTTTTGGGATTACGGCTCACGCGCTGGGCATCGCCACCCCGCACGCCTACGTTGAAGACCTCGTGAAGCGTAATCCGAAGAAATATATCGGCTTCATGGCGCTCGACCCGAGCCAGCCCGGGGCAATCGAAGAAATGGAGCGCGGCAAGAGCGACTTCGGCATGAAGGGTATCAAGCTTTATCCTGTGATGTCTCTTTACAATATTGCCGACGCGCGCTTCCACCCCTTCTTCCAAAAGGCCGTCGAACTCGGACTGCCGGTGCTGACTCACATGGGTGCTTCACCCGCGCGGCGGGGACTCTTGAAATATTCTTTGCCGCTGCAGATCGACGAGCTTGCAGTGAACTTCCCCGAACTGCGCGTCATCCTTGCCCATCTTGGACATCCGTGGCAGCGAGAGGCGGCACTCGTCATTCGCAAGCATCCGCATGTGTGGGCCGACATCTCTGGTCTGTGGCATCGTCCGTGGCAAGGATGGGAGGCCATGATCGTTTGTCAGGAATGGGGTGTTACTGACAAGTTGATCTACGGATCCGACTATCCGCTGTGGGAACCAAAAGCTTCGATCGAGGCCCTTCGCAAACTGAACGACCAAGTCGCCGGCACGCCGCTCCCCAAGATTTCGTCCGAGGTGATCGATCAGATCCTGCAGCGAAATATTCTGAGCGAGCTAGGTCTCGAATAATCAGCTACGCACCGGACGCGACGGTTGCGTCGAGTAGCTGCCGTACGGTACGATCCGCTTCATTCAGAGGATGGGCGAACATCGCCTCTTTCAGTCGCAAGAATGCCGGATAGCCGGACGCTTGCTCCTTTGTCCATTCGCGCGCGAAGTCACCGTTCTGGATTTTCTCGAGTGTATTGAGCATTCTGTCGCGAAGCGCAGCGCTCGAGCCGGTCGCATCCTGCCGATGCGAGAGCATCCCGTACTGCGCGGTCGGCGAGTGGAAACGCAACTGCTCAAAGATCCCGCGTTGGGCCATTGCCAGGAAGATATCGGCGGCTTCGGCTGAAGCGTAGAGTTCCAATGCGACTGCTTCCGCTGGGTAGCCCTTCTCGACCAGCACTTCATAGGCCGTGATCAGCGAGTCGAAGAGTGCCGGCCAAAGCGCCTGCTCCGAGAATAGATCAAGATCCGTTTCTGTCTTGAATGACGTGTGAAAAGCGCCGGCTCGCGTACAGCCTGTGCCCTTTGCGAGCGCGAGCGTCGTGGCCCATGCTCGTCCGGAGGCATCCTGCCAAACGTCAACATCAGCGTTAACTCCACCGCCTCCCTCAAATGCGATGCGTACCTGCCGGCCGATGGTACGGGGAGCCATCATGATGACATCTATATCCTTCGGTGGCGTGATCAGGCCGAAGCGGATGTTATACCCGCTTGCGAACGATATCGTTTTTCCGGCAGTGAGATAAGGCGCAACCGACTGCACATAGACAGATGGCTGCACCTCATCCGGAATCAAGATCATCAACACGTCGCCGAGCCGGGATGCTTCCTCAATGGCGACGGGCGAAAATCCATCCTGAATAGCTGTTTCTTTGTAAGAGTCATCGATGTTGCCCACGATGAGTTTTACACCGCTATCTCGCAGGTTCAAAGCTTGTGCGCGCCCCTGGTTGCCGTAGCCTATAACGGCAACGGTCATGCCATTGAGTGTGCTGAGATCAGCGTCTCGTTCGTAAAATGCTCGCATGTCTCGCCTAACCCTCTAAGTATCAGAAGTAAAACTTCAAGCCGAACTGCATGGTTCTCGCCGGTTGGGCGGCGGTAATTCTCCCAAAATTTGCCAGAGCGGTCACGTTCGACGCGGGTCTGTTGTAGTTGGTATTGTTCAGTGCGTTGAACACCTCCCATCGGAACTGAAGCCGGACGACCTCCGTAAAGCTGAAATTCTTGAACAATCCCAAATCGAACGTTTTCATACCATCCGTGTCCAAGTAGTGCACACCGCCATTGCCGTAGGTGTTCAGGGCCGACTCAGCGAAGCACGATGTGTCGAACCATTGGTAGACAGAGCGCTGATCGGTGGGAAGATTTCCATTACACAGCCTGTTGGGCCGGCCTCCGAAGCTGGTGCCGGTATTGGAGCGATCAGTCGCCGTCACATGGAACGGAAGTCCCGTCTGCAAAGCCAGGATCCCATTCAACTCCCAGCCACCGACCAAGTAACGGCCAGCACCCTTGAGATTGTTCCCAAAAGGAATCAGGTAATTGACGCTACCCACGAAGCGTTGACGAATGTCGAAGATGCTGCGCCCGTAGTCGTTATCACCTGGCCGATAGAACCGCGTCGCCTTGCCGTCATAGGAATCCGTGTCCATGGACCGGCCATAGGTGTAGCTGGACATGATCATCAACCCATTGCTATACGACTTTCTCACAGACGCCTGGAGGGCATGATAAGTCGAACTGCCAGCGCCTTCATCGCTCAGGATGAAGCCGAGGTTCGAGTATGGTCTGCGCTGCTGGACAGTCCGGGTATCACCTGGTTCGAGCAGCGTCTGCACGATATTACGATCGTAGCGCTTGGAGAGCTTCGTTCCTTTCGAGCCGATGTAGGCCAGCTCGATAAAGAACTGTGCAGGCAGAGTCTTTTGAAGGCTGACGGTCC
This sequence comes from uncultured Solibacteraceae bacterium, assembly GCA_964441675.1. Taxonomy (GTDB): domain Bacteria; phylum Acidobacteriota; class Terriglobia; order Bryobacterales; family Bryobacteraceae; genus JAPKYZ01. Next base: position 14,639 of record CAYTVP010000056.1, read on the forward strand.
ATTGCTGGATGTAGGGATTCCGCCGGCCCTGCAGATTAAATAGGAACTGGCCCAGCGGTAAGCCGCCCGAAAAATCCGGCGTGGGGAATAGCTCACTGATGTTGACTGAGGGCACCACCGGATCCGGAGGAGCGAACGACTGGCCAACGTTCAATGGCGGCGAAATTCCCTGCCAGGACTGGTCATTGCCCGGAAGCCGGTCGTAGAAAATCCCATAACTAGCGCGGACCGCTGTACCGTCCGAACCACCTGGACGCCACGCCAGGCCGACTCGGGGCGCCCAATCATTCATATCGGTCGGATAGAGGCCGCGTGGTACGCCATTCTGACCCGCAAACTTTTGCGTCCCGGTCGCGAAGTCGAACTCTGCAATATTGTTGTACTTTTCAATGAGCGGCTGCTGAATCTGATAGCGGACGCCCAGATTGAGTGTCAAGTTCCTGGAGACCTGGAAGTCGTCATTGATGTAGACGGCCCACCACCATCCGCGACGATATGTCGGCGACACCAGCGCCTGTGCCGATGCTGATCCGGGCCAGCCAAGGAGATAGTCTGCAACACCCAAGCCGGTGTTTGGAATCAAGCTTGTTCCATTGAAACCCTGCGTGAACTGGCCATTGAAGGCGAAGCTGCCTTGCGGAGTGAATGCAACCTCATGCCGCAGATTGACACGCTCGATGTTGCCGCCGAAGGAAATCCGATGGCGACCGACGATCCATGAGGCATTGTCAAAGAAGGAAATGTTCTGTCCGGTTGGAATGAGGCAACTGCCGCCTGGAAAGCCCCAGGAGCCGAGATCTTGCAAGCCGACGATGGGGACTCCCGCGCAATTGGGCGTGGTGGAAATATTACTCAGACCGAAATATGCGGGCCAATCGGATGTTTGGCCGGGAACGGGTCCACCTGCTCGGAGCACCGTTCGCGAAAAGCCAACGCGGGCGTCGTTAATCACAGATGGAGAAAATGTGCGCGACCAGGCGATTACCGCATTGCGAGCGTATAAAGGATAGATCTGTTCCGACCCTGGTGCTACGTCGACGTTCGATTGGTCCGTCTGGTCCCAGTTGATGCGTCCAAATAATCGGTCCTCCGCCGAAATGTTGTAGTCGATGCGGGTGTCCCACTTATAGGTATCCTGGACAACACGCCGCTGTCCGAAGAAATTTGTGCCCTGCGCACTTACCGCTGGGTCGTAGGGTGAAATGGGCGATGTACGGACAAAGTCG